>JAUQQI010000120.1:16769-18894 GCA_030549955.1 Chloroflexota bacterium | reverse complement strand
CCCGGAGCGCCCGGATCCGGTCCAGAATATCCTGCCAATCGGACCGGGCACGGGCCTCCTCAAGGCGCCGGTAACTTTCCACGGAGAGAATAACTACCCAGGGTTTGCCAGCCCGCTCAACAGTGATAGGCTCATGGGTCTCCACCGCCCGGCGCATCAGTTCGCCAAAGCGGATGCGGGCCTCCGTCGCGCTGACTACACAGGCCACCTCGTAGCCTCCTGTTGATCGATCAATCAATCTAAGTTTAAGCAATCCGACCCGGGAATGTCAGCCGAGACCCGACCGGAGGGAACCCGGGGCCTGGAGTTTTCGAAGGGCCTGGCACGGTCCAGGCTACCGCCTCTGCCCGGCCGGGCGAAGAGGACCGGTCCGGCATGGGCAGCCTTCAGCTGAGGAGGCATTGAACAGGAAAGGTCCCGACGCCGCGGGACGGGCGGAGATACCGGGCAAGCTCCCAGCAGTGGACGTCTTCAGGAATCTCCTCCGGGCGGAAGCCGACGTCCAGGGGGGTAGGGGCTGGTAGCGGCATACCAGCCGCCAGGCGGCTGTGGCCGGGTCAGCATCGGCCGGCAACAAATACGAGGCAATCTCAAAGCAGTCAGCCCTCCTGGGTCGGTCTAACCGGGGGAGGTCGGCGGTCCCGTAGGTCGGAATCACGCCGCCCTGGCCCCGGACGAACTTGGGCCTCGTGGCGGCAGTACTGTCCACGACGCAGCCCCGGGCCCGCCGCAACCCGTAAGGCCCACGACCAGCCCAAGGACAACAGCCAGGAGCCTCCGGCCGACGGCGTCAGCGCCAGGCACGGCCCGACGGCGGGCCATCTTTAGCCGGCGACCCTCACCCTGGGGACGGCCAGCCGCACCATCGGGGCGGGCCGCCCTTTTCGCAACTGCCAGGGCGCGTCTGGACCGGTACGCCTCTCCCCGACACAGCCCACCTCCTGGCCGCGGGTCAGAACCCCCCAGCACAAGCAGCCGTTCCGCATTCCATCTTCAGCGACCCATAGCTCGTAGACCATCCTGTGGGGGATGTTCCGCTGCCGGAGGCAGCCCTTCCCGGGGAACTCCCGGTAGGGCCCTTCAGGTGGGCCAGACCATCAACCTGCTTGCGGGCCCAGTCGGAGAGCTTCATCATAGTAAGCAGCAGTTGTCAGCCCTATCCAGCTCCCCGCAAAATTCGGGTATACTTGATCTGGTGGCCGTGCTAGACGGGGAGCTAGCGGTGCCCTGTACCCGCAATCCGCTATAGCGGGGTCGAATTCCCACCCGCGGGCGCAAGTCCGTCGGGTCGAGCCGCCCACCGCCGGCGTTGATGGTCGGGTCCGGCGCGACGGAAGCCTGCGAACCCCGCCAGGTCCGGAAGGAAGCAACGGTAAGCAGTCACTTCCGGGTGCCGTCGGGGCGCCTGGCCGGAGTCGGCGATGGCCGGTCAGCCGGCGGGCGCGTTCAACGGTGGGTGCACGGCCACCAGTTTTTAACCGGCAGGGTACCACGACGCCGCTCCGGCCCGAAACCCTCAACCTGCTCGCCCGATACGGGCTCCTTGCCCGGAAAGCCCTGGGCCAGCACTTTCTCATAGATGAGCGGGTCCGACAGGCGATCCTGCGGGCCGGCCAATTCGGGCCGGATGACGTCGTCCTCGAAATCGGGGCCGGGCTCGGCACCCTGACCGAAGCCCTCCTCCGGGCCGGGAGCCGGGTTGTCGCCGTCGAAATTGACCCCGGCATGGTTCGGGTCCTGACCGAGCGGTTTAAGGGTAACCCCAGACTCAAAATTATCCAGGCCGATATCCTGGGTTACCCGTTTGAGGATGAGGTGGGGCCAGCTTACAAGGTTGCCGGAAATCTCCCGTATAATATCGCCACCGCCATCCTGGAACGGGTCCTTGCAAACCGGTGTCCGCCCCGGCTCAGCGTAGTGATGCTTCAGCTTGAGGTCGCCCACCGGATTACTGCCCGACCGGGCAAGGCCACTTACCTCACCTGGTTTGTCCGATTCTACGCCGAACCAACCCTTGTCATGAAAGTTCCTCCCCGGGCCTTCTGGCCGCCACCGAAGGTGCACTCGGCCATCGTCAAACTCGTCCAGCGGGAGCCGCCCCAGGTCGATTCGCCGGCCGAGTTCT
>JAUQQI010000120.1:9036-16692 GCA_030549955.1 Chloroflexota bacterium | reverse complement strand
AGCTGCGCAACTCCCTCGCCGATGGCCTCCGCCGCCGGCCGACCGAAACTGCCAGCCTGCTTGAAATTGCCGGAATTGGCCCCAGCCGGCGCCCGGCCGACCTGACCCTCGAGGAATGGATTAAGCTTTACGGGGTTTACCGTGGGCACGTCGCTGCGCGCCCTGGCCCGGGCGAAGGTTAACCTGGGCTTCGAGGTCCTCGGCCGACGGCCGGACGGCTACCATGAGGTCCGAACGATCCTGGCGACCATCAGCCTGGCCGACCGCCTCGAAGCCTGGCCGGCTGACGCCCTCCTGGTCGAATCTACCCGGCCCGAACTCGGTAGCCAATCGGACCTCGTTTACCGGGCCGTCCGGCTGGTTTTCGAGTCGTTGGGGCCAGGAGGGGGAGCCATACTTCGGGTCGAAAAGCGTATCCCGGTTGCGGCCGGGCTCGGCGGCGGGGCGAGCGACGCGGCCGCAACCCTCAGGCTTGTGCGGCGTATGCTCCGGCTCAAACTGACCGAAACCGACCTTTACCGGATTGCGGCCCAGCTCGGGGCCGATGTGCCGTTTTTTATCCGGGGTGGGATTGCCCTGGCGACGGGCCGGGGCGACCAGCTGGAGCCTCTGCCCGACCTCCCACCCTGGCCGGTCGTTGTCGGCCTCGACCGGGAGGGGCCGGCGGATAAGACCCGGCGGGCCTACGGGGCCCTCGGCCCGGCCCACTGGTCGTCCGGGGAATCGGTGCTCGGCCTCGCCGAAAGGCTCATCGGGGGCTGCTGGTCTCCTGTCGAAGCGCCCCCCAATGCCTTCGACCTGATGGCCGGCCAGCTCTACCCGGGCATCGACCAGCTGAAGGCCCGATTTCTGGAAGCCGGCGCCCGCTGGGTGAGCCTGGCCGGGGCCGGCCCGGCCGTTTTCACCGTCGAGCCCGATGCCGACCGGGCCCGGATGATGGTTTGGCGGCTCAGGAGAAACGGGGTCCGGGTTTTCCTGTGCCGGTTTACCCCGAGGTTGCGGCGGCTGTGAGTTCGGCGGTCATCCTTGGGGCAGCCCTGGGCATGCTGGTCAACAGCCTTTTTATCGGGTGGGTCGCCCTGAGCCTGAAAAGCCTGACCCCGGACCTGGAGGCGGTCCGGCGCCGGTTCTTTCCCGGCGCAACCCTGACTGCCTTGATGCTCGCCATTGTCGGCGCCAGCCTGCTTTTCTGGCCCCTGGTCGGCGCCCTTTACGGCCTGGTCTACGGCCTCTGGCGGGCCAGCGGACCGCAGTTTGGGCTGGGAAGCCCGATGTGGCCTTACAGCTTGACCGTTGTCATCTCGGCCTTCGGCCTCTTCGGCCGCTTTCTTCTGCGGCCCGGAACCCGCCTCACAACCACCGTCTGGGTCATCCTTTACTCGGGAATTTTTGGCTGGCTACTGCCATGGTTTGTTGAGTGAGGGGTCGACGCTGGCAAATAACCTGTGGAAAAACAGGTGGATAGGGCCGCTATGACCGCGACGGGACGGGTGTAAAATTACGAATCATATATGGTAAGCAGCCACCTGCCAGCCCTCTTACGCCGCCCCAGGACACGCTGAAAGCTAAGGAAAGGAGGGTGAGTGTACGTTCCGTTCGATCCCCGCACCGTATTTACTCTACTCCTGGTATCCCTGGGGGTCGCGATAATTGCAGGGTGCGGACCTGCCGCCGGGCCGATAGCTGGGGTTCCGGCAACCCCGCGGGGTCCAGCCACTGCCCTGGACGGGGCAGCCACTCCAACGACCATCCCGAGCCCCAGCCCAACCCCGGTTCCGGTGCCGACCGACACTCCTACCCCGCTGCCGGTTCCGACAGATACACCGACCCCAACGCCAGTCGCAGCAACGGTCACCCCGGTTCCGTCACCTCAGCCGGCCACCGCTACCCCTACCGCGCCGTCGGCCGGAAACATCGACCTGGCCGTCCAGAAAACCGCCCAGTGCAACCAGTCGACAGGAGCCTGCACCTTCACGATTACGGTCGTCAACAATGGCCCAGGCTCCTATTACGGCGGAATACCCATCCAGGACAGCATCAGCCCAACGGTCCCCTTCACCATCACGAGCTTCGGCGGCGCTGGGGGTACGATCTGCTATCTGAGCGGGTCGACCTTAAACTGCGGCCCCCATTACCCGGTTACTCTCTCCCCGGGCGGAGCCTACACCCTGACAATAATGGCGCAGATAGGTTCGCCCGGCACGTTTCAGAACTGTGCCACCCTCCAGCTTCAGGATAACAACCCCGCAAACAACCAGGCGTGCGTCAGATTCTCGGTGACGGCTGCCTCCGGGTCGACTGCGCCGGATTTGTCGGTTCAGAAGACGGGCCAGTGCAACTGGCCTTACACCTGCAATTTCACTATCACGGTGACAAACGTTGGGTCGGCCCCGTACAGCGGGTCGCTGACGGTCGCCGACCAGACCAGCCCGACCTGGTCTACCCTGCTGGCCGGCGGGGGCAGCACCTCGGGGGCTTCGTGCTCGTTCTCCGGGTCGGCAGTCGTCTGCCAGGCCCCTGGCCTTAACCTGGCGCCGGGCCAGAGCCAGACCTTTACGTTCGGCGTCTACTTTGGACCCAGCGGCTACTTCCAGGCTTTCCAGAACTGCGCCAGCATACCCACGAGCACCGATGCCAACCAGTCAAACAACCAGGCCTGTATCGCCCTCCAGCCGCCGGTAGCCACGCCGACGCCGCGGTAGGCAGGCTGGACTCCCGGTCCGGAGCGGCCCCTGGTATACTCTGGGTAGAAATTGTCCGGTCCAGGTTCGGAGGCTGATATGGGCGGCGCTGACGAGTACCTTGTCGAGAGGCCGAGGCTCAGGCAATTTGTTGGCAACGTAAAGAGGATCCTGGCCGAAAGCCCGTCCCCGGCCGAGGCCCTTCGGCGGCTCCGGGAGCCGTTTGGCCGGCTCCTGGCCGACTCCGACTGGCTGCCGGAGGCCTACCGGCAGCCGTGTGAAACCGGCGGGATGGGGTCCAACATTGGGAACTGGCTCCTTTACCGGTCCGGCGACGGGTCCCTTTCCCTTTTCAGCCTGGTCGTGCCGCCCGGCGCCTCAACCCCGGTGCATGACCACCTGGCCTGGGGCCTCGTTGGCCTCTACTCGGGTGAGCAGGAGGAGCTGGTCTACCGGGTTGTCGAAGCGGCCGGCGAAACCCGGGTCAGGCTTGAGCTGGCCCAGGTTAACCGGCTCAGGCCCGGGGACTTCTACGAGCTCGTGCCCCCGGATAACGACATCCACGCGGTCCGGACGGTCTCGGCCGAGCCCTCGGTTTCGATCCACCTGCTCACCAAGGATATCGGGTGCATCTGGCGCCACGCCTACGAGCCCGAGACCGGGACCGTAAAACCCTTCCGGTCCGGCTACACTAACGCCGCCTGCGAAACGGAGGCATAAAAGGTGGAGGCAGCCGGCGGGGTCGCCATCCGGCGTCCGCTCTCGGAAGCGCTTTTCGACCGGGGCGGTCCGATTGTGGCGGGTCTGGTGCTGGCCGGGGCCATGCGGCTGGCCGGAGTTTACTGGGACATCGCCTGGCACATCGACCTGACCCGGGATACCTTTTTCTCGCCGCCCCACCTGCTTATTTACTCCGGGGTCCTGTTGACCCTGACCATTACCGTTTATCCGGTTGTCCGGGCCGTGCTGCGGGGCAGCCCCGTCGACCTGCCGGTCGGCTGGCGGCTCCTCGGCCTGGGGGCCGCGGTAATAATCCTGGCGGCGCCCTTCGACGAGCTCTGGCACCGGGCCTACGGCATCGACGTGACGATCTGGAGCCCGCCGCATCTGACCGGCATCCTCGCCGGCCTCCTTACCCTGCTCGGCCTGGTTGCGTTCACGGCGGAGTGGGCCGGGGCCAGGCTTGTGACCCGCCCCCGCTGGCTCGATTTGCTCTTCGTCCATTACGGTGGGGCCGCCCTGGCCGGGGTCACGGTCATCCTGGCCGAGTATGAGTTCCAGGCAAGCTTTGGCGGCAACCGGGTTTATGCCGCCGCCTTTCATGGCTTTGAGCCGCTTCTTTACCCGGCCATCCTCGGGGGCGTGGGGGTGCTGACCATGGTTGCGGCGAGCCGGCTTATCAGCTTTCCCGGCGGGGCAACGGCTGCGGCGGTCTGGTTCACGGTCTTGCGCCTGCTTATCTGGGCTGAACTTTCAGCCCTGGGTCGCACCGTTCCGGACCTGCCGTTAATTATCCCGGCAGCTGCAGTCCTAGACGCTATCCTCCACTTGACGGGAGGCCGGCTCTTCGGGGCCCTGGCTGGGGGGGCTGTGGCCGGGGCCGTACTCGGCTACTTTGTTCAACCGCCCTACGGCGCCGTCAGCCCCCTGTCATCGGTCCTGGCGGCCGCGGCCGCCGCCGTCTTCGGCGCCCTGGTCGGGGATGGCCTCGGCCATTCAATCCGGGGCCTCTTCAGGCGAAAGGCGGTGTAACGGTGCCGAACCGCCTGGCCAACGAGACCAGCCCGTACCTGCGCCAGCACGCCGACAACCCGGTCGACTGGTACCCCTGGTGTCCGGAGGCCTTCGAACGGGCTAAGCAGGAGGACAAGCCGATCCTCCTGTCCATCGGGTACGCGGCTTGCCACTGGTGCCACGTGATGGAGCGGGAATCCTTTGAGGATGAAGAGACCGCCCGCCTGATGAATGAGCACTTTATCAACATCAAAGTCGACCGGGAAGAACGGCCCGACATTGACCAGGTTTACATGACGGCGGTCCAGGCCATGACCGGCCACGGCGGCTGGCCCCTGACGGTCTTCCTGACCCCCGACGGGGTCCCGTTTTACGGCGGGACGTACTTCCCGAAAGAGCGGCGCCACGGCATGCCCGCTTTTACCGACGTTCTGCTCGCGGTTGCCGAAGCCTGGCGAAACCGACGCCAGGACATCCTTAATGGGACCGCCCAAATCCGCGAGTTTCTCGACCGGCAGGCCCGGGCGGTCGCCCCCAGGGACCGGCTCGACGCCGACACCCTCCGGCAGGCGGCCCGTTTGCTCCTTCAAAACTATGACCCGGTCAGCGGGGGCTTCGGCCAGGCGCCGAAGTTCCCCCAACCGCTCAACCTCGAATTCCTGCTCCGGGCCTACCACCGCTACAAGATGCCGGAGGCCCTTATCGCCGTCGAGCACACCCTTAAGGCTATGGCCCGGGGTGGGATTTACGACCAGGTCGGGGGCGGCTTCCACCGCTATTCCACCGACGACCGGTGGCTCGTTCCCCACTTCGAGAAGATGCTTTATGACCAGGCCCTGCTCGTGCGGGTCTACCTGGCGGCCTATCAGATTATCGGGGAGCCCCTGTTCCGCCGGGTCGTTAGCGAGACCCTCGACTTCACCTTCCGGGAGCTTTACGACCCGGCTGGGGCATTCTATTCGTCCCTGGATGCCGACAGCGAGGGTGAAGAGGGCAGGTACTACCTCTGGACCGCGGCCGAAATTGACGGGCTTCTGCCGCCCGACGAGGCCGAGGCCGTCAAGTCCTACTACGGCCTGGCTTACGGGCCGAATTTTGAGGGTAAGAACATCCTCTTCGTCCGGACGACCCTCGAAAAACTGGCCGGGCCATTGGGCCGGACGCCGGCCGAGCTTCAGGTACTTATCGACCGGGCAAAGGCCCGGCTCCTGGCGGCTCGCCGGGACCGGGTGCCCCCGGCCCGGGACGACAAGGTGCTGACGTCCTGGAACGGTCTGATGCTCCGGGCCCTGGCCGAGGCCGGGGCTGCCCTGGCCGAGCCGGCATATATTCAGGCAGCTGAGAGGCTCGCCGGCTTTATCGAAGCCCACCTGACCCGGCCTGACGGCTCGCTCTGGCATTCGTTCAAGGACGGGGTCGCCCGGGTCGAAGGGTTGCTTGAAGATTACGCCTTCTACGCCGATGGTCTCCTCAGCCTTTATGAGGTCACCGGCGATGTCCGCTGGTTCCACCGGACGGCCGACCTTGCCCGGCGAATAATCGACCTTTTCTGGGACCCGGGAGTCCCCGGCTTTTTCGATGCGACGGCGTCCCCGGATAACCTGCCGGTCCGGCCCCGCAGCTTCATCGACAACGCGGTTCCGTCGGGAAGCTCGGTGGCCACCGAACTCCTGCTCAGGCTTGGGGCCCTCAGCGGCGACCCGGTCTTCCGGGAGGTCGCCGAGACGAATCTTAAGGCCCTGGCTGACTTTATGGTCAAAGCCCCATCGGCGGCCGGGCGGCTCCTTACGGCCCTCGACTTCTACGTCGGCCCGGTGAAGGAAATCGCCCTGGTCGGACCTGCCAACGACCCCACCTGGACTCAAATGTACCGGGAGATTTTCGGGCGGTACCTGCCGAACAAGGTCGTGGCCCTGCGGCCGGACGGCCAGGCTGAGGTGCCGCTGCTGGTGGGGCGGGACCCGGTGGCCGGCCGGCCGACAGCCTTCGTCTGCGAAAATTTCGTTTGCCTGATGCCGGCCCGGGCCGTTGAAGAGCTCCGGGCCCAGCTTGAAGGGGGCTGATGGCGGCGCAGGTGCCGATGCCAACCGAGATCCGGGTTGACCGGGCCGGCCGCCGGCTGGAGATTAAATGGTCCGATGGGCTGGTCGGCTACTGCACCTTTGAGGACCTGCGCTGGAATTGTCCCTGCGCCGTCTGCCAGGGGGAGATGGGCCAGCCGGGCCTCCTGAGCCGGACCACGGAGCTTACGCCCGAGCAGACCGAACTTGAAAATATCTGGCAGGTCGGCTACTATGCAGTTGGCCTGGCCTGGAAGGACGGCCACGATACGGGGATATACCCCTTCGAGCTGCTGCGCCGCCTCTGCCGGCCCGAATAGCCGCTGAGTTCCCATGCCCGGACCCGATACCGTCCTGGACCGGATTGCCGGCCTGATCCTTTACCGGGACGTCCTGGCCGACGAGGCCGGGAGCCTCTACCTGGACCTGATCCGGGGGATTGTCTTCAGCCCGCTGGACCGGCTCACCCTCACCGACCTCTTCAGCCGGCTTGTTCGGCGGCTCTTAACTGACCACCGGGTTCCGGCCGGCCTCGACCCCTGGGCCTATCACCTCGCCGAACGGGTCCTCTACGATGAGAACCCCTTCACTAGGGAGGCTGAACGTCAGCCCTGGGACCGCACCTCCCCGCCCCTGCGACGGCAGGCCGAAGCCGAGCTTTCGGCCCTCGGAGAGGTCGCCCGGTTCGGAATTGCTCAGCTTGCCGGCCTGCTTGGAGCCGGTCTCGCCCTCGTGGACGGGCCGGGAAGTCCGCCGCCCGGTACCGGCGACCTGCGCGTCCGGCTCGCGGCGGCCGGCGACTGGGCGGTCCTTGGGCCGGACCTTGCTGACTATTACCATCGAAACGGGGTCGGGATTTTCGGCCGGTACCGGGCCTTTCGCTGGCAGCGGGGCGAAGGGGGCGGCCGTCTGGTTCCGGTCGAATACCCGGACCCGGTCCGGCTTTCGGACCTGGTCGGCTACGACGACCAGAAAGCCGCGGTCGTCGCCAACACCGAGCGCCTCCTTTCGGGCCTCCCGGCCCAGAACGTGCTCCTCTACGGGGACCGGGGAACCGGCAAATCGTCAATGGTAAAGGCCCTCGTCAATGAATTTGGTGACCGGGGGCTCAGGCTTATCGAGCTGGGCCGGTCTGACCTCCGGGATTACCCGGAAATTCTGGCCGCGGTCCACAATCGCCC
>JAUQQI010000120.1:0-9026 GCA_030549955.1 Chloroflexota bacterium | reverse complement strand
AAGAGCCTGACATCTCTGCTCGAAGGCACCGTCGAAGCCCGCCCCCGGAACCTGGCGGTCTATGCGACATCGCACCGGCGGCACCTGGTCCGGGAGTTTTTCGGGGACCGGCCGGCGCCCGGGGATGAGGTCCACCCGGCCGACACCCAGCAGGAGAAGCTATCCCTCGTCGACCGGTTCGGTCTGCGGGTCCGGTTCCTGGCCCCCGACCGGGATGGCTACCTGACCATCGTTCGGGCGCTGGCGGCCGGCCGGAAACTCGCCCTCGACGGCCGGGACCTGGACGCTGAGGCCCTGCGCTGGGCCCTCAGCAGTGGCGGCTGGTCGGGCCGGACGGCCCGCCAGTTTATCGACAGCGTGACCGCCTAGGCCCCCCCAGCCTGGAGCCAGCCCCGCTCCCGGCAAAAGGCCGTCACGACCGGCACGTCAAAGTATTTTCCCTGGTAAGCCAGAACGGCGTAGTAGATAAAGAGCACAACCGCGACCAGCCCGGCAATGGGAAACAGGCAGGCCAGAACCAGCCCGAGCCCGAAGGTTACGGCCGAAACAATGCTGATGAAAATGTTCAGGAGGATGAAGATGACGAGCCAGGCGATATCGAGGGCCAGGGCCTGGACCGCGTGGTAGCGCTGAAACGGTCGGTTCTTGCCCTCCGTCAGCAGGATAATCAGGGGGACGATGAAACCGATAATGTAGGCGAGCAAAGCCATCAACCGGTCGCTGTCTGACGCCTCACCCTCTCCTGCCTGGCGGATGTTGCTTGCCAAGTTATGACCTCCTTGCGCGAGAGTCGCCTAAGTTTAGCACGTTTGTCAAGCGCCCGTCCGAATCCCGGGCCGCCACCCGGGCGGGCGCCAGGTCCCCCTGATCCCTTCCTGCCGTGAGGCAGAACTGAGGGGCTGGACATCGCCGCCGGGTCGGCGTATACTTCGGGCCGAAAGTCGCGGCTCTGGAGGTCGCAATGCGGTTTGCAATAACGGCCGCTGTCATCCTGGTGATGCTGGGGGTCCAGGTTTTCGGGCCCCGGCCCCTCCACGCCCAGGAGCCTCTGGACTTCCCCCTGACCGACAGCACCGGTCAGGTTGTTGGCCATTTCTATAAACAGGCGAACGGCCAGGGCGGGACCGGGGATACCGGATTCGCCGTCACGGACGCCGAGGGAATCCCGTTCTGGTCAACATTCAGGGCCCTCGGCGGCCCCGAAGCCGTCGGCTACCCGATTTCCGGCCGATTTGTCTGGGACGGGATGGTAACTCAGGCGTTCCAGAAGCTCATCTTCCAGTGGAATAGCAGCCAGGTCGCTATCGTTAACATTATTGACCTTTTCACCCGCTACGGCCGGGACGACTGGCTTCAGGTTGAAAAGCAGGTGCCGCCGGTGGCCGACTGGTCGGCCGACCGGGGCCGGAGCTGGGCCGAAATTGTCGCCGCCCACCAGGCCCTGCTCGACCGCTTCCCAGCCATAAGGGAGGTGTATTTCCGGGCGAGCGACCCGATTGCGCTTTACGGCCTGCCCCAGGCGGTGGCCGATTACCCGACCGTCTCCGTGGTCCGGGCCCAGCGGGCCGTTTTCCAGCAATGGAAGGTTGACACGCCGTGGGCCGCCGCGGGCCAGGTGACAATTGCGAACGGGGCGGATGTGGCCAAGGAGGCCGGAATCCTTGCCACCGTTGCCGGGGAGGCCCTCCGGCCGACGCTGGCAGGGCCGCCGGCAGGGGGCGGGCTGACGATTCCGCCGGCGGCGGCTGGTCCACTTGTTCTCCGACTCGCGGTCTCAGACCCGAGCCCACCGGCCGGAGGAAGGGTCACCGTTCGGGCCGAAGTGACGGATACGGTCGGGCGTCCCCAGGCCGATGCCGTCGTCGTCCTCATCGGGCGGTTTTCGGCGGACGTGCCCGACATTGCCCTTTTCCTGCCGAATACTGATGGGCGGGGTCAGACCTCCGAGACGGTCGGCCTTCCGACCGTGCCTCCCGGAACGACTGTCCGGTTTGAGGTCCAGGCCATTGTTGGGACCGGTGACTCGGTCGGAACCTCGTTCAGCCTCACGCTCAGGTAGTCGGCATCGCCGCAGCGGACCAGCAACCCGCCGGGCAGTGGGGTTTGCGGCGGGGGCGGTGCGGGTGCTAGACTCTAGCCGAGGGGTCACCCTATTTGTTACCCCGGCCTGCACAGGGAGACCGGCTAATGGGGCTCGAGTTGGACCGGATTCAGGTCGAGAAGGCGCTTATTGAAGAAGAGCCGTACTACCTTCCCGTCGGAAACGAGGTTGAGGTCTTCACCGCCGCCTACAAGAACCGCCTCCCCGTAATGCTTAAGGGGCCGACCGGCTGCGGGAAGACCCGGTTCGTCCAGCACATGGCCTACCGGCTTGGGCGTCCCCTCATCACGGTCGCCTGCCACGACGACCTGACGGCCTCCGACCTCGTTGGACGCTACCTGATCCAGGGCGGGGACACCGTCTGGGTTGACGGCCCCCTGACCGAGGCCGTTAAACTCGGGGCAATTTGCTACCTTGACGAAATCGTGGAGGCCCGCAAGGACACGACGGTTGTTATCCATCCCCTTACCGACGACCGGCGCATCCTCCCCATTGAGAAACTCGGGCGGGTCCTGAAGGCCCCGCCCGAGTTTATGCTGGTTATCAGCTACAATCCCGGCTACCAGAGCCTGCTAAAAAACCTAAAGCACAGCACCCGCCAGCGGTTCGTCGCGATCGAATTTACGTTTCCGCCCCGGCGTCTGGAGGTTGAAATCGTCGCCCATGAGAGCGGCGTCGACCGGGCGACGGCCGAGGCCCTGGTCACCCTGGGGGAGCAGATTCGGAACCTGACGGACAGGGGGCTTGAAGAGCCGGCCAGCACCCGGCTTCTGGTCTACGCGGCCCAGCTCATCAAGACCGGGGTCGAGCCCCGACTTGCGTGCGAGGTCGCCCTCTGCGGCCCCATCGCCGATGAGCCCGAGATCCAGCGAGCCATCCGGGAGCTTATCTCGACCGTATTTTAGGCCCATGGGACTCTGGCGACGGCTCGCCGGCCGGGTCGGGCTGGCCATCGGTTCGGCGGCCCGGCAGATCCGGCACCCGACCCTCCCCCTCCGGCAGGTCGAGAAGGTTCTGACCCTCTTCGCCGCCGGCTTCTCAGGCCTCGACCTTGCCATCAAACCTTTCCGGCCAAAGCCGGGTCCCAGCGCCTACACCGACACGGCGACGATCTACCTTCCGGAAACGGTCGCGGAGTTTCCCGACCAGGGGCTCAACTTCGGCCTCTATAAGCTGATGGTGACCTACCAGTGCGCCCAGCTCCGGTACGGGACCCTCGAATTCGACGGCTTCTTCGACGAATTTGACGAGCCCGAACTGGCGGTGGACCTTTACACCATCCTGGAACACCAGCGGGTTGAAGCCCGCCTCCTGCGGGATTACCGGGGGTTGCGGCCGCTTATCCAGGCCTGCCGGGCCGACGCCGCCCGGAAGCGGCCCAGCCTTAACAACCTGAGCCCGAAACAGCAGGTCGTCGAAGCCCTGGTTCGGTCGGCCCTCGGGACGGACGCGGGCAACCTTAACCGGGCGGCGGTTGCCGCCTGGGAGCGGGCCCGTCGGGCCCTGGCGCAGGCCTCGGACCCCGAGGCGCTGGCCGTTCACACCCAGGGTCTGACCCGATTTCTCTACGGCGAAGTCGCCACCCTCCCCGGCCGGTACGAACGGGTTCGGCCGGTCCACTACCGGGGTGAAATCCGGCCCGACCGGGTCGCCGACATGAGACGGTCCCGCCAGCAAACCGTCGAGCCGACAATTTTCCACATCGCCCCGGACCTGGCCGAGTTTGAGGTCAAGACCGCGGCCCACCGGACCCGACCCGTTGACCACCTGGTTGTCCGACCGGAACGGGTCCTTGTCCGGCCCGACCGGCGGGAGCGCGGCGCCCTCGCCCCCGACGCGTCCGAGCACGTCCTGATTGCCGACCTCTCCATCCCGGAACAGACCAGCCCGGTGACCCTCACCGAGGCCGACCGCCAGGGAGCTCTCCTTTACCCCGAGTGGAACTACCAGCTTCAGACGTACCTGCCGGAATGGTGCGCCCTGCGGGACCGGCCGTTGCCGAAGGGGCGGCCCCAGTATGTCGACGAGGTTCTGGCCCGCTACCACGGCCAGGCCGTCACCCTCCGGCGCCAGTTCGAGGCCCTGCGCCAGGACCCGAAGAAACTGCGCCGACAGCCCGAGGGTGAGGAAGTCGACGTCGACGCGGTTGTCGAAGCCCTGGCCGACCTGCGGGCCGGGCTGAGCCCGAAAGAAAACTGGTACGCGACGAAACGGACCCGGCGGCGGGATATCGCGGTCGCGTTCCTGGTGGACCTCAGCGGCTCCACCGGAGGCTGGCTTCCGAACGGCCGGCGCATCATCGACGTGGAGAAAGAAGCCCTCATCCTCCTCTGCGAGGCCCTTCAGGTCCTGGACGACCGGTACGCAATTTTCGGATTCACAAGCTCGACCCGCCGCCAGTGCGACTTCTTCACCGTTAAGGGATTCAACGAAACTTACGACGAAACGGTCAAGGCCCGGCTGGCCGGACTCGATACCTTCAGCTACACCCGGATGGGACCGGCCATCCGGCACGCGACCCGGCTGCTGGCCGGCCTGGACGCGAAGGTCCGCCTCCTCCTGCTGATAACCGACGGGAAGCCGAACGACTTCGACGGCTACACCGGGGCCTACGCCGTCGAGGACACCCGACAGGCCCTCCTCGAAGCGGCCCAGTGGCAGGTCCGGACCTTCTGTCTGACGATTGACAGCCAGGCCCGACAGTACATGCCCTGGATGTTCGGCGAGGGCAATTACACGGTGGTCGACAACGTTGCCACCCTGCCGGTCCGCCTGCCGAACCTCTACCGGACCCTCACGGCGACGTGAGACAGGGAACCTGTCACCACTCGGTGATGACCGTGAAGCCGGTTGTCCCGAACTCGGTCATCGCCTGAAGCACCGAGGTCACATCCTCAACCCGGACGGTCCGGGTCACGAGTCGGCTCGGGTTGAGTTTGCCGGCAGCAACCAGGTTCAGAAGCCCCGGGTAGCTGGTGGCCGGGCAGCCGAAGCTCGGGATAAAACTTATTTCCTGAAAGACCATTGCATCGACCGGCACCGGGATCATGCCCTTCTCCTGCTGGCCCGTCAGGCCGACCTGGATGTGGCGTCCGCCCTTGCGGACTGAAAGGACCGACGGGACGGCCGTGTTCACCGAGCCGAGGGCATCTACGCTGACGTGGGCCCCACCGTTCGTGATCTGCTTGACCCGCTTTACCACATCGCCGCCGGTTGCGTTAACGGCCTCGACGGCCCCTTCGGCCCGGGCGAGCCTGAGCTTTTCGTCGCTTATGTCGACGGCCACCACTTGAGCACCGAGGCCGCTTGCGATCTGGACCGCCGAAAGGCCAACGCCCCCGACGCCGAAGACCGCAACCCACTCGCCGGGCCGGACAACGGCCCGGTCAGCGAGGGCGTGGTAGGCCGTCATGTACCGGCAGCCGAGGGCGGCTGCCGTCCCGAAGTCCACGTTCTCGGGGAGTCTGACCAGGTTCACGTCGGCATTCGGGACCATGACGAGCTTGCCGTACCCGCCATCGAAGTGGAAACCGATGGCTCCGTAGGCGAGGCAAATGTTCGACCGGCCGCTGTAGCAGTATTCACAACGGCCGCAGGCCAGATGAAAGGGCACCGTCACCCGGTCGCCAGGCTTGAAGTTGCGGACCTGCTCGCCGACGGCCTCAACGACCCCACCGAATTCGTGGCCGAGGACCCGGGGCAGGTTGAGCTGAACCCCGGCCCAGGTCCAATCGCCCTGCCAGGCGTGCCAGTCGCTCCGGCAGATGCCGCAGGCCTCGACGCGGATAACCGCGTCGCCCGGACCGGGGGTTGGGTCCGGCAGCTCCCGCACTTCGAGGGGTTCGCGGAACTGAACCAGAACCGCAGCCTTCACCGAACACCTCCTGCGATGACTGTCCAGGCGATCATATCACCGGGGCAAAACCGGATACAACACGGCCGCGGCAACCGGTGGGGAAAAGTCGGCGGGAAAAAAGTAGATTCGTACCTGGCGAAGTCGGCCGAGGACCGCCTATAATTCAGCGACATGGGGCGGCTGAGCATCGTTCCGGGCATGCTGGCCCTCGTTATGCTGCTCGCCAGTTGCCTGCAGTTCGTTGCGGTGGAGCCCCCTTCGGGTCCCCCGCCGGGGCTGACCCCACTGGTAGTTGCGCCGACGGCAACCCCGACGCCGGGTCTTCCAACCCCGACCCCGACGGTTTTCGTCCCGCCGGTCCCAACCCTGACCCCAAGTCCGGTCCCGACAGAGACGCCGAGTCCGGTGCCGCCGGCGCCCGCCCCGCCGGCCCCTGCACCCCTGGCCCCAAGCATCCCGCTTCCGCCGCCGACTCCGGTTCCGATTGAGACACCGACGCCTGAGGCCCCCAGCCCGCCCCCACCGCCAACGTCCACCCCGAGCCCAACCCCGACCTGGACGCCCAGCCCGACACCAACCCCGGCCGGGTGCGCCGGCGATGAGACGTTCTCAATAAGCCCGCTCATGCCGCGGGCCGGCGACACGGTAACCGTGACCATCACCTCGTCCCGGGCCCACGTCAACGTCGCCCTCCAGAGCGAAATCCAGCTCCAGTTCCTGGGGGCCGAATCGACCGGCACCGGCTACCGGTGGCGGTGGGCCGGGACGGTCAGCCAGTCCGGCCGGTATAACTTCACATTTTATGTTAACTTTAACCAGCCGTGTCTGACGGCGACGGTGGACGTCCAGCCGGCGGTGACCCCAACTCCGCCCCCGACCCCGACGCCTCTGCCCGCCGGCCAGCCGGGGGCACCCGCGCCCATGGTCCGGACGGTGAACGTTACCGGGGCCTTGACAGCGATCATAAGCGGGTCGAACTTTGGCAACTCCCGGGGCGACTCGTACGTAACCTTCGGCGGGGTTCCGGCCGCCAGCTACGGCGCGTGGTCGGACACTTCGATTACGGCGGCGGTTCCGGGAAATCTTCGCGGCCTCGTTGAAGTCGTTGTCTGGGTGAGAAGGGATGGTCAGCTCCTGAGGAGCAACGCCGTGTATGTCAATATCCGGTAATCAGGGAGGCCTCGGATGGCCAGGTATGTCGAAATCCTCCGGTCGGTGAATATCTTCGCGGGCCTTTCGGACGATGAGCTCGAGCAGATTGGCGAATACATTACCGAGCGGGAGCTGCCGAAGGGTGCCGTTCTTTATGAGCAGGGCGAGCCGGGCGATGCCCTGTATATTGTTCGGGCCGGTCGCCTCAAGGCGACCGTCCAAGACGGGACCGGCCGGGAACGGGTTCTTGCCCTTTACGGGACCGGCGACTTCTTCGGCGAGCTCGGGCTTATAAGTGCCCAGCCCCGGACCGCCACGGTTACGGCCGTAACCGACTGCAGCCTGCTGGTCCTGCGCCGGGAAGACTTCGAGAAATTCCTTGCGAACAACCTTCAGGCCATGCGGCGGATCATTGGCGTCATCACCGAGCGCCAGGCAATGACCCAAACGGTTGCCCTGCGCCAGACCGAGGAACACCGAACGGTCACGCTGGGCAAGGTCATCGCCCTGTTCAGTCCCAAGGGCGGGGTTGGCCGAACAACCATCGCCGTGAACCTGGCCCTGGCGGCCGCCCAGCTAAGCAGCCAGAAGATCGCCCTCGTCGACGGCGACCTGACCTTCGGCGATGTGGGGGTCATGCTGAACCTGCCGCCGACCCGCACGATCTCTGACCTCGTTCCCTACACGAACCAGCTCGACGAGGAGCTGCTCAACACGATCCTGGCAACCCATCCGAGTGGCCTGCAAGTCCTGCTGGCGCCCCCGAAGCCGGAGCTGGCCGACCTCATAACCCCGGAACACATGAGCCTCATCCTGGCCCGACTGCGGGAGCTTTTTGATTACGTCATCGTAGATACGATGGTCACCCTAAACGATGTGACCCTGGCGATCCTGGACACCGCCGACAAAGTCCTTGTGGTAACCACCCCTGAGATCCCGGCGATCAAGAACGTCCGGGCATTCCTTGACACGGCCGAAGCCATCGGGTATCCGGCGGATAAAATCGAGCTGGTCCTCAATCGGGCCGACGCCTCGCCGGGCCTGAATATTTCGGAAATCGAGGCGACCCTTGGCCGCCGATTTAGCGGCCAGGTCGGCAGCGGCGGACTGTCGGTGGTGGAGGCCGCCAATCGGGGCACCCCCGTTGTCCTCTCCGAGCCGGGGAGTGTGGTTGCCCAGGGCATCTACACTCTGGTTAAAACCCTCATCCCCGAAGCCACCGGCACCCCGCCGCCGGCTGCGGGCCCCCGGCTGCGGCGGGCGCCGACGGAGACGCCGACCCTTCCTGCTGCCGAAGACCTCCTCTACGGGTGGGGACTTACGACCGTAACGACCATCATGCCGGCCTTTATCGGGGCCGTCCTCGGGCTAATGCTGACGGCGGTACGGGCCGTCACCCCCGAATCGGGGTTCAGCAACACCCTGGTGAACCTTGGCATCTGGGTCGGGATCTTGGCCGGCTCCTTCCTGCTCGTCATGTCGAGGGGGCCGGAAAACATCACCCTCCTGGCCGGGGCGCTGGTCGGGCTCGGCTACGGTGCCCTGGTCGGTATGGCGGTCCTGGCGGTGCGGGTCGCGGCGGGCGTAACGGTGGCCGACTACCCCCTGGCCCTCGTCCCGGCCATCGCGTTTTACGCGGTACTCGGGGTGATGGGGGTCGCCCTGGGCTGGCTGGCCCGGGGGCGGCGGCCGGAAATTCGCCGCCGCCGGCTGGGGCCCGGCCCAACCCTGCCCGGGAACCCAGCCGAAGCCGGACCGGCCAGCGGATAAAAAACGTGCCCCGGGGCATCATCCCCGGGGCAACGCTGAGCCCGTTCTTCGGAGAGTCTGAGTTACCCGGCCAGATTTTTCGGCTCAGCGGCCGAATCCGCCTGGGGGCTGGACCTACCTTCCAGCGCCCCCGATGGCCGGCCGGGC
>JAUQQI010000091.1:11770-19241 GCA_030549955.1 Chloroflexota bacterium | reverse complement strand
TATGCCGAAGGCACCACCCTGGGCCGGCTGCGGGACATTGCCGAACTAAGGCGCACGCCGCTGCTGGCCGCTCGAGAAATCCTGTTGCGCCTCCGTTCTCGGGTCCGCCGGACGACAGCAGGACAGCCTTATCTTGAGGTTCTCGAAGGTGAGCAGGTTGAAGGGCTGCCAATTGGGGTGGTACTGGGGGTTACCTACAGTGGGACTATCGCCGGCCTGACCGAGCAACTAATGGTGCTGAGGGATGGGGCCGCTTACTACGTAAACTGGAATCTCAGGCGCAGCCATGTCTTCAGGGTCGAATCCGGTGCGGTAGCGGACGTTCTTAGAAAGCTACGCCCCCTTCTTGAAAGGGGAACGGTGGGCACTGCAATTCCGGATGGGTCCACCTATCGGGTTACCGCCTGGGAGACAGAGAAATGGCGGACGGTGACAATTCATGTCCCCACCGCACCGCCCGAGGCCGACGAGGTTTTAAAAGACCTTGGACGCTGGCTCGACCAGGGGCGACAGGCCGCCCTTCGACGGTGATGCCCGTTCCGGTACGAGTCCCGCGGCATACTTGCGCCAGCTGTCCCGGAGGCAGCTAGGCTAAACCAGTGCAGCCCTTATGTTAAATGCATGGCAGACCCTCCCCCTTAAGCTGACAAATCCGGGGGAGGCGTCTGGCCGCCCCCACGTAAAGCAGGTGGTCAATCGCCGCAACCGGCGCCCCGGTGCTACCCGACCGGTGTAAGCCGTTCCGACAGCGGGCGCTGAGGGCGGCCGGCGAAGTGGCTCAACGGCCTCAAGGGAGATCCAGGCGGTCTTAGCCCAGTGCCGGCCCAAACCGGCACTCGGGTCGACCACCGAACCCGCCACGCCAGGGCAACAGGACTTGACAACCCCCCTCTCCCGGACCATAATAGTTGTGATTGTTAGTCAATAATTCAATAAATCGGGAGGTCCGATGATGTCGGCCACGCTTAACGGCCTCGACCTGGAGCAGCTTCGGCTTATTGACCAGACGGCCCGGTCCAATCCCGAGGCGGTCGCCGCCCTGAACCGCTGGTCAGCCCGGGTGCGCTGGCAAAACGGGTTCACCGCCCAGGCCCTCATCCGCAACCACACCCTCACCCTGGGCGAGCCGGCCGAGCTGGCTGGCGACGACGCTGCTCCCAATGCCGTCGAGTATGTCCTGGCCGCCCTCGGGGCCTGTCTTATCGTCGGCTTTGTTTTTAATGCCACCCGGCGGGGCATCGCCATTAAAAACCTTGAGCTTGCCCTGGACGGTCAGATCGACAACATCGGGGTTTTCCTCGGCCTGGGTCAGACCGGTCACCCCGGCTACCGGGAGGTCACGGTCAAGGCCTATGTCGATGCCGACGCCGACGAGGCTGTTCTCCGGGAGGTCTGGGCCGAGACGGTGAAAACGTCCCCGGTGGGGAACACCCTGGCCCGTCAGGTCAGCCTCAAGCCTGAGCTGGCCGTTGTCAGCACACCTTAAGGGAGGTGAAAGCCGATGCTGGCCGACCGCTTTACCGAAATCTTCCGCCAGGAGCACCGTCAGGTTCGGGACCTGCTCCTCGACCTCATCGGGGCTTTTGGGGGCCGGGACCTGCCCCGGGCCCGGGAGTTGCTCGGGCGGGTCGCCACCCTGACTGGCCCCCATTTTCGCTACGAGGAAGAGGCCCTCTACCCGGCCCTTACGGGCATCTTCGGCGGCGGGTATATCGAGGAGCTTTTCCGGGCCCATGACCGGGCGATTGCCGGCGCCCGGCGCCTGGTCGAGCTTGCAGGCAAAGCCGAACTTACCGACGACGAGGTTGCTGAGGCTGTCGGCATCGTTCGGGCCATTCTGCCCCATGTGAGTGACTGCGACGGCCTCTCGATTATGGTCGAGCGCCTGCCCGAGGCCGAGGTCCAGGCGATCCTGGACCGGCGGGAGGCATCGCTGGCCGCCGGTCTCGACCTGCTCGGCTGGGCCGAGACCGTCCGCCGCCGCTGAAGGTCCCGTGTGCCTGCACTATCTTCTAAAAATCGTTCGGGAGGCTGCACCAGTGAGTACCCAGCTGCCCCTTTTCCCTGTAACCGTGGTTGGGAGCTGGCCCCGACCGGGCTGGCTCCTGGAGGCCCTGCGCCGGCGGCAGGCCGGCGAGCTTTCCTTTGGTGAATTTCAGGAGATTGCCGACCGGGCTGTCCTGGAGGCGCTGCGCCATCAGGAGGAGGCCGGCATCGACATCGTGACCGACGGCGAACAGCGCCGGGACAATTTCTACTCGTTCGTGGTCGAGAAGCTCGAGGGCGTCCGGCTGATGACGGTGGCCGAAATGCTGGCCTATGCCGAAGATAAGACCTTCTTCGAGCAGGTCCTGCGCCAGCGGGATGTTCCAGCCTACGCCATTAAAACCCCCGTCGTCGTTGACAGGGTCCGGCTTAAGGAGCCCCTGGCCCTGGACGAGCTGGAGTTTCTGCGCCGCCACACTTCCAGGCCCATCAAGGTTCCCCTGCCGGGACCGTACCTGCTGACCCGGACGATGTGGGTTCGGGGCCTGTCGGACCGGGTCTATCCCACGGCCCGGGACCTGGCGGCGGAGATCGTCGCCATCCTGCGGGACGAAATTGTCCGGCTTAAGGACGCCGGCGCCAGCTTCATCCAGCTGGACGAGCCCGCCCTGACCGAGGTTGTCTTCCAGCCGCCGGTCAGGACCCGCACGTTCATGTGTGCCTCCCTTTCGGCATCGACCGAGGACCCCCGTCAGGAACTCGAGTGGGCCACCGAGCTTATCAACCGGACGGTCGAGGGCATTAACGGCGTCCGGATTGGGGTCCACATCTGCCGGGGCAACTGGACCACCAACGAGGCGGCCCTCCTTACGGGCAGCTACGAGCCCCTGGTCGGGGCGCTGGGGGGAATGGGGGTCAGCCAGTGGGTCCTCGAGTTCGCCACGCCCCGGGCCGGGGACCTGGCCGTGCTTAAGCCGCTGGCCGGGACCCGGGAAATCGGCCTCGGGGTTGTGAATCCCAGAACGGCGGAGGTCGAGTCGCCCGAAGCCATCGTCGGCCGGGTCGAAGAGGCCCTGGGGTATTTCCGGCCGGAGCAAATCTTTCTTAATCCCGACTGCGGTTTCGGGACCTTTGCCGAGGCCCCGGTGGCGACCCCGGAAGTCGCCGCCGCCAAGCTGCGGGCGATGGTCCGGGCGGCCGAACTTCTGCGCCGCCGCTACGGCTAGGGCCGGGCCCGGACGCCCCCGGACGGCTCCGGGACCCCGGTCCGCCCCGGCCGGTAGGGGCACAGGGGGTCGCTGGCCAGGGGATTGCCCGTCAGCGCATAGGCCCGGGCCCGGGACCCGCCGCAGACCTCCCGGAACTCGCACCGGCCGCACTTGCCGTAGAAACTGTCCGGGTTGCGCAGGGCCCGCAAAAGGGGCGCCTCCCGGTAAAGGTCCACAAGGGACGTCTGGCGGACGTTCCCGACCCGCACTGGCAGAAACCCCGACGGGAAGACATTCCCGATGTGGGAAACAAAGACGATGCCGTTGCCGTCCCGGATACCGAAGCCCCGGCCTACCGGCGACCGGACCACCTCCTCAATCCGGCCGGCCGCCCGTGCCCGCTGGATGGCGATGCGCCGGTAGTGGTGGGCCTCGGTCAGCTTGACCTCAAAGGGGGCCGTCCGGCTCAGGTCCAGCAGTCGGCCCATGAGTTGCTCGGCCTGGGCCGGCGAAAGCTCCCGCATCACCCGGCCCCGGCCAACCCGAATCAGAAAGAACAGGCTCCAGCGGACAATGGGAAGCCTGCTTAAGAAGTCATAAATCCGGGGCAGGTCGTCGACCGTCTCCCGACAGACCAGGGTGTTAACCTGGACCGCCAGGCCCGCCTCCAGGGCAGCCCGCAGCGCCCGCGCCGTCCAGGCGAACGACCCGGGTACGCCCCGGATGCCGTCGTGGTGGGCCGGGTCCGAGCCGTCCAGGCTCAGGGCCAGGCTGGCGACCCCGGCGTCCCGCAGGCGGCCCACCACGGCCGGCGTCAGCCCATAGGTCCCGCTCGGGGTAACCGAAACCGGCTGGCCGAGCCGGCGGGCCTCGGCCAGAATCTCGAAAAGGTCCGGCCGCTTGAGGGGATCGCCCCCGGTCAGAACCAGGTGGGGCCGGCGGGGGAAAGAGCCCAGGTCGGCGATGAGGTTAACAACTTCGGCGGTGGTAAGCTCGAGGGGGTGGCGGTGGGGGATGGCCTCGGCCCGGCAGTGGCGGCAGGCCAGGTCGCAGGCCCGGGTAAGCTCCAGGTAAACCAGGACGGGCGCCTCGGCAAAGACATACCTGCGCCCGTCCCACAGGGGAAACAGCCGGCTGTTTTTCATTGTCTTTGTCCTCCCCGACGGGTGCGCCTGTTAGATCTTACCTGACCGGCCCGCTCCCGGTAAGAAAAAGTTGGGGGCAGGGGCTTTGCCCTGCCCCCGGTAACAGCCCACAGCCTATCAGTGGCCGCCGGAACCCTGGCCAGCCTTGACCACCTCGAAGATGGCCGGGTCGGGCGGGCCCTCAACCACCAGCTGGGCGGCCGCCCCTTTCTCCAGCCGGCCCAGGCTATGGTCGACTAGAACGTACGTGCCCGGGTAGTCGACCTTAAAGTCGACGATGGTCGCCCCACCGGCCGGAACCAGGGTCGTCTGGACGTTGTAGATGGGCTCCGTGGCCCCCTCCGGGTAGACCCGGTCAAAGATCTCGCCGATGACATGGAAGCTCGAGGTCAGGTTCGGGCCGCCGACCCCGAAGAAGACCCGGACAGTCTCGCCGACCTTTGCCTTCAGGGCGTTGTCGCCCGTCAGCGCCCCGACCCGGCCGTTAAAGACCACGTAGTCGGGCCGCTCATCCAGGAGCTTCTCGATAGAGATTGACCGCAGGCCCTTCTCGTCCCGGTTGCCGGCCAGGTAGAGGTCGCCCTGCATTACGTAGTACTCCCGGTCGACCTTGGGATAACCGCCCTCAGGCTCGACTACGATGAGGCCGTACATGCCGCTGGAGATGTGGTGGGCCACCATCGGGGTTGCGCAGTGGTAAACGTAGACGCCCGGATTCAGGGCCTTGAACCGGAAGGTGGCCGACTGACCCGGCGCCACCTGGGTGACTCTGGCCCCACCACCCGGCCCAGTAACGGCGTGGAGGTCGATGCTGTGGGTGACCTTGCTGTCCGGGGCGTTCTTGAATGTGAGCTCGACGGTATCGCCCTGGCGGACCCGGATCATCGGGCCCGGGACGGTGCCATTATAGGTCCAGAAGGTGTAGGCGATCCCGTCAGCCAGGTAGGCCGTAACCTCCTTCGCCTCCAGCTCAACCTTGACCAGGGCCGGCTCGGACCGGTTCACGGGCGGGGCAACGGCCGGCATGGGCAGGAAGCCAGTCCCCGGCGGCACCGGCGCGGCGGCCGGCTGCGGCTGGGCCTGGACCTGGCCCTCGCCGACGACCACAAGCTGGCCCTTCATCCCGGCCTCCTTGTGGCCGGGAATGGTGCACTCAAAATCGTAGGTCCCTGGCTTGTCAGCCCGGAAGGTCGCCTTGACGGTCTGGCCGGGCTTCGGGACCAGGTGGATATTGAAGGCGGCAATGTGCAGGTCGTGTTCAATTGCGCCCTTATTTTCCAGGGTGATGGTTATATCCTTGCCGACCGGGACCCGGACAATGGCCGGGTCGTATTTAAACTCGGTCGCGACGAGCCTGACATCGGTTGTGACGTCAGAGGCCGAGGTTGACGGGGCCGGGGTAGCCGCCGGGCCGATGCAGGCGCTTAAAAGCAGAACCAGCACGCCCAGTAGAGCGAGGAACTTAAAACCGGGTCCTGCGTTCATCGGGTCTCCCCCCTTTGAGTTTGTTCCTTCACTCACAATTTTCGGAGGCGAGAGTATAAGATGTCCTCATCCGAAAGTATAGTGTTGGGATAGTTTTGGGCCCACCTGGGCAGGTAGGGAGGTAGGACTAGTAGGGGCGAGTTTACCGGACTAGTACCCGAAGCCGAGCAGGGCGACGACCAGGAGCATGGTTACCAGACCCAGGGTGAAGCTCCAGGCCATCTCCTGGCGGGACCCAAGCTCGAAGGCGTCCACCAGGAGCTCACTAATGGCCAGGTAGGTCATCGCGCCCCCGGCAAACCCCAGGCTGGCCGGAACCAGGTACCTGGCCAGGCTCACGACCAGAAAGGCCGGCACCGCAAAAACCGGCTGGGGCAGGCTGGTAAAAATCGCGTAAGCGGAGCACTTCCACAAGGGGACGCCCTTCGCCTGCAGCGGCAGGGTGACGGCAATGCCTTCGGGCACGTTGTGGATGGCAATGGCCAGGCCGAGCAGAAGCCCAAACCGGAGCTCGCCGGTGGCGAACCCGACCCCGATGGCTAGGCCCTCCGGGATGCTCTGAATGAACATCGCCAGGATAAACAGGACGGCCCGGCGGGAATCGGCCGCACTCAGGCCCGAGACCCGCCAGTCCCGGGTCGCCACGAACCGGTTCAGGCCGGCCACAAAGAGGGCCCCGAGGAGCAGACCGAAAACCGTCTCCCAGACCGAACCCCGGCGCAGGCCCTCGTCGACGAGGCTGAAGACCGACGCCCCAACCATCATCCCCCCGGCATACCCGGCCGCAAGCCCCTGCCACCGGGCCGACGCATTCCGGAAGACCACAAAGGGTCCGGCTCCAAGGGCGGTGCTCAGGTCGCTCAGAACCCCGACCAGCAGTACCTGCCAGATAGTTGTCTCCATCCCTGCCTGCTCTGGAAATTTGCCGGACAACCTTATGATAAATTAAACTTTAGGGTGAAAACCAATTAAAAAGGTCGGCCTATGCTGTCGATGACATCCCGTTACGCATTGAGGGCCCTTGCCTACCTGGCCAGTCACCCTGACCGGCAGGTCTTCGCCCACGAGATTGCGGCGGAAACCGACATCCCGACGAACTACCTTTCGAAGATTCTGCACACCCTGGCCCGACAGGGGTTGGTAAAGTCCGGCCGGGGGCGGCGGGGCGGGTTCCGCCTGGCCCTGCCGCCGGATCGGATCGTGCTTAAGCAGGTCATCGCCCCGTTTGAGGACCCGGAATTCCCCCGGGACTGCCTGCTGGGCCGGCCCTTCTGTTCGGATAATAGTCCCTGCCAGGCCCACGCAACCTGGAAGCCGATCTCGGAACAGGTGAGCCACTTCTTCCAGACGGCAACCCTGGCCGACCTCATCCGCCGGGAAGCCGTAAGTACTAGTTCGGCCGCCGGAATGGGCTAGCCCGGAACCTGCCCACCACCTACCCGAACGGGTGTGGACAGCGCCTCCTTATATTATTTATTCTGACCTATAGAGGAGATTATCTTATAAGGGGGTGAGGCCGTTGACCTCCGCGCCGGGTCCCGAGCGCCAGCCCGAGCGGGTCCCCTTTGGGCAGACCCTGCTGGACGACTTCTTCCTGCTGCTTGCCTTAGGGCTTCTGATTCCTTTCCTTAGCTATCTGGTCTGGGG
>JAUQQI010000091.1:8324-11760 GCA_030549955.1 Chloroflexota bacterium | reverse complement strand
TTCTTGACCTGGGCAGTGTCCCGATCCTGCCCGTCCGTTGACTATCCGATGGCAGGAGGTTAACCTATGACCATCCACCCGCCCGAGCGCATCTGGTGGAAGCCCATAAGTGGGGCCGAGCGGGTCTATATCTCCGCCGCCCTCCTCTTTTCGCTGGTGACCTTTTTCCTTATGCCTGTCTGGCACTTCCTTGGGGCCCAGAATCCCACCATGCAGACCTACCGGGTTGACAAGGCCGAATACCTCCAGAAGGTGATGGCCTGGGCCGACAAGTACAAAGTTGGGGAGCAGGCCGGGGTTCCGGTTGTCGAACCACCCCCGGGCGCCGATGTCTATCTGCTGGCCCGAACCTTCCAGTGGTACCCGGTCCTCAAGCTCAAGGCTGGTCAGACCTATCGGGTCCACGTCTCGTCGTCCGACCTGGTCCACGGCCTTTCTTTCCAGCCCCTCAACATGAACTTCATGGTCCTTCCGGGTTATGAATATATCCTCTATGTTACCCCGACCCAGAAGGGCGAGTTCGGCATCGTGTGCAACGAGTTCTGCGGCCTGGGCCACCACCTGATGGTCGGAAAGCTCATCGTCGAATAAGGAGGGTTTGACCGATGGCTACTGCGGCGATCCCTTACCGGTTCCGGACCTGCGAATCCACCGGCCTGCGTGTTCATGCCGACGCCGAGGCCCTGCTCAAGGTCAACGCCGTTCTGGCCGTCGTCTTCCTGGCCCTGGCCGGCACCGCCGCCCTGCTCGTTCTCCTCACCCGCTGGCCGCCTCTCCATCTGCTCGACCCGGTCTGGTTTTACCGGCTGCTTACCTTCCACGGAGCCAATGCTTTGCTCTTCTGGATTATCTTCTTCGAAATGGCCATCCTCTATTTTGCCGGCCCTATTGTCCTCAACAGCCGGCTTCCGGCGCCGGGACTTGGCTGGCTGGCCGCCGCCCTCATGCTGGGTGGGGCGGTCCTGGCCGACGTGATGATTCTCCTCGGCCAGGCCGATGTGCTCTTTACCGCCTATGCCCCCCTCCGGGCCCATCCCCTCTTCTACCTGGGCTACATTCTCTTCGCCGTCGGCGCCCTCATTGTTGTCGGCCTCTTTTTTGCGAGCCTGGTTGTTGCCCGGGCCGAGGGAACCTACCAGGGCTCGGTGCCGCTTGTTACTTTCGGCGGCCTGACCGCCGCCATCATCGCCCTGGTGACGATTTTCGGCGGGGTTGTCACCTTCGTGCCGGCCTTCTTCTGGTCCATCGGCGTTCTGCCAAACCTGGACCCGGCCGTTTACCGCCTGAACTTCTGGCTCATCGGCCACCCCTCCCAGCAGATCAACGTCTCGGCGATGGTGGCCGTCTGGTACCTGCTGGCGAGCCTGACGGTGGGCGCAACGGCCGTCAGCGAAAAGGTCTCACGCATTGCCTTCACCCTTTACATCCTGTTTATCAACATCGCTTCGGCCCACCACCTGCTGGTCGACCCCGGCCTGAGTCCGGCCTGGAAGATCTGGAACACCTCGTACGCAATGCACCTGGCCATCCTGGCCAGCATGATCCACGGCCTCTCGGTCCCGGCCGCCATTGAGGTCGCCCTCCGGCGGCGGGGCTTTAACCGGGGCCTTTTTGAATGGCTCTGGCGGGCGCCCTGGGGCAACCCGGCCTTTTCTGCCCTCGTGCTTTCCATCATCATTTTCGGTGTCATCGGCGGGATTACCGGGGTTGTCTTCGGCACCGAGCAGATCAGCATCATCTCCCACAACACCTACCGGATTGTCGGCCACTTCCACGGCACCGTCGTCGGGGGCACGACCCTGGCCTTCATGGGCCTGACCTATTACGTCATTCCCCTCATCTTCCGCCGGCAGGTCGTCTGGCCGGGTCTCGCCCGGGTTCAGCCCTACCTGTTCGGCATCGGGATGATTATCATGACCGTCAGCATGGTCATGGCCGGTACCTACGGGGTGCCCCGGCGCCATTGGGATATTGACTTCAGCCTGGCCCCGGCCGGCCTCAGATTCGTCTTCGACGCCCCGGCCTACCTGTTTCTGACGCTGACCACCCTGGGCGGAATTCTCGCCGTCGTCGGGGGTGCCCTTTATGTCCTGATAACCGTCATGTCGGTCTTCGCCGGGTCGGTTGTTGAGCGGATCCCCATCCCGAGCCTGGGGCCGATCCCGGCCGTTGCCGGCGCCCAGGAGGTTCCGGAGGGCCACGCTGCCGGGCAGGCCCGGGCCGCCCACCACGTCGACATCCGGGGAACCCTCACCCTGAACTTCCTCTTCCTGGGGATCTTTGTCGTCTACTACCTGCTCAACTGGAAGTGGCTTGCCGATGTCTGGCCTGTCCGCTGACCGGGGCCTCAGCCGGAAGCTCTTTGCCTGGCTCGGCCACCCGTATTTCCCGGTGGTGGCCGCCGGTCTGGTGGGGCTCTGGACGGCCCTCTTCGTCATCGCCCCCGTCCTCGGGGAGGCGGCCCCGTCCTGGCTTGAACCCCTGCAGCGGCTCTGCGGGTACAACCCGGTGGCCGGGGCCGCCCCCCTGGACCGAACCGCCATTCTGGTAACCCAGGGCTACCTTACAATCGGGGTCCTGGGCTTTCTTTTCTGGGGCGACCTCCGGCGGGTACTGGCGGCCGACCGGTCGGCCGCCATAATCCTGCCCCTTACGACGGCCCTGCCGGGCCTCCTCCTCATTGCCGGGGTGGCGACCGGTCGTCTTACGGCCTTTCCGGTCCAGACCCCAGCCCTTACCCGGCAGGTCACCCCGGCTCCAGACTTTGCCCTGGTCGACCAGGCCGGGCGGCCGGTCAGTCTTTCGGACCTGCGGGGGCGGGTCGTTGTTCTGACCTTCTTCTACGCCCACTGTCCCGATATCTGTCCGCCCCTGCTTGCCCGCCTCCGGCAGGTCGTCGCAGACGCCGGGCAAAGCGGCCTGCCGGTTGTCGGTCTGGCCATCACCCTCGACCCGGGGCGGGACACCCCGTCGGCCCTGGCCGGTTTTGCCGGGCAGTTAGGCCTCGACGGGGATAGCCTCCGGCTCCTGTCGGGGCCGCCTGGCGCCCTTGAGGCCGTCTACGCCGCCTACGGCATCGACCCGTCCGTCCTTTCCAACAACCTGATCGTCCACCCCGGCCGCTTTTACGTCATCGACCGTCAGGGGCGGCTGGCTTATACGCTCCCGGCCGGGGACATACCACAGCCGTGGCTGACGAACGTCATCCGGCTTCTCGCCCGGGAAGAGAACCCCTGAACGCCGGTCGGCCCGGCCCGATTTTGCCGGCGGCCCTCTGGGTTGGTGTCGAGAACTTCCTGGAACGGGTTGGCGGGGTTGCGGCCAACATTGCGGGTTGGAGCGGGGCCCTGGCCGTAACCTGCTTTATCCTGATTCTCATCAGCGGCGTCTACCTGTTCCTCTTCTACCAGGTCGGGGCCGAGGCAAGCTACCGGTC
>JAUQQI010000091.1:0-8314 GCA_030549955.1 Chloroflexota bacterium | reverse complement strand
GCCGAGCCGGTGGGGGCGGTGATGCGGGCCGTCCACCGCTACGCCTCCCGGGGATTCATCGTTTTCGCCCTCGTCCACCTGGCCCGCTATCTGGTCACAGGCCGGTTCCGGGGCCCGTGGTGGCTCCCCTGGGTCACCGGGTTCGTCCTGCTTTTTATCGCCTGGTTCGTTGGGCTGACCGGCTACCTGCTCGTCTGGGACGCGGCCGGCTTTGCGGCGGCCAGGGTCCTGGCGGCTGGACTGGACCAGCTGGGCATTCTCGGCCAGCCCCTGATGCTGAGCCTTATTGAGCCCGGCGCCCTGCGGGACAACATCTTTCTGATTCTGCTCTATCTGCACATTACGGTCCCCCTGCTCGGGGGGTTTTTCGGGTGGCTCCACCTGGCCCGGGTTACCCGGCCCCGCCTCCTGCCGCCCGCCTCTGTTGCCGCGGCCGCAACGGTGGCTTACGTCGGCCTGAGCATTCTCCGGCCGGCCCCTGTCCTGGACCCGGCCGACCCAACCCGGCTGACGGGTGGCTTTCCGGTTGACCCGTTTTATTTGACCTACATGCTCCTGCCTGGGCCGGCTGGCTGGCTCGCCCTTGGGGTCGCCGCGGGGCTGATGGTGCTTCCCCTGGTCGGCCGGCGCCCCCCGACCGCCCGGGTCGACCCGGCCCGGTGCACGGGATGCGGGTTCTGCGTCGCCGACTGCCCTTACGGGGCGGTCAGACTTGCCCCGGGTCGGGGGCGGCCGGTTGCAGTTGTTGACCCCGCCCGGTGTATCGGCTGCGGCATCTGCCTCGGGGCCTGCCCCCTCGACGGCATCGAACTCGGGCCGGCGGGAAGAGTTCCGGCCGGGGCCGGGGGCAGCGGCCTGGTCGTCTTAACCTGCGAAACCGCTCCCGGAAAGGTTCCGGCCGGGGCCACAGTCGTTCGCCTGTCCTGTGTGGCTGCCCTGTCCGTGTCCCGGGTTCGGGAACTGAGCCGGCAGGGGGCTCAAATCCTGGTGGTTCCCTGCGGCCTTTCGGCCTGCGTCTACCGGGAGGGGAGTTCCTGGGTGCTTGGTCGGGCCGGCCGCCGCCGGTATCCTTACTGGCCCCGGCGGGTGGCCGTTGCCCTGGGCGAGAGCTTGAAGCTGCCCCTGGCCCGTTCGGCTTCGGGCTGGGGCCGGGTTGTGGCGACGGCAATTCTGGCCGCCAGTCTGCTTCCGGGTCTGTGGGACGGACCCCGGTGGGCGCCTCCCGGTGAGGCGGCCCTTCAGGTCGCGGTTCGGACCGAAGCCCCCTTTCTCTGGAGCCGGGGGCTTACCGAAGAGGAGAAATCCCGGCTGCTCCCCCACATGCGGGCCGACGTACCGGTGGCCGGGGAGCGGGCGGACCTGCGGCTGGCAGTTGCGGTTGACGGCGTCCGCCACGAGTGGATTATCCGGCCGGCTGGGATCCGGCGCAACGGGCCGAGCAGCTTTTTTGCCGAGGTCTACTTGAGCCCCGGGCCCCATAATTTAACCTTCAGCCTGACGCCCGTTGTCCCGGACGCTTCGCCCCTGGCCGCCTGGTCGGGAACCCTGGAGATCGGCCGGGGGGAGGTCCGGCTCATCGGCTACGGGGTCGGCGGGGGCGGACTTACCGTCAGGTAGGGCCTTACTCGATGAGCCCGAGCTCGCGGGCGTAGCGCACCGCCTGGCTTCGCCGGTTCAGGCTCAGCTTAGCAAGCACGCTACGCAGGTGATTCTTGACCGTGTTCTCGCTGATGCCCAGCTCGGCCGCAACCTGCCGGTTCGTCCGGCCCCGGGCGATGAGCCGCAAAACCTCCAGTTCCCGCCGGGTGAGTCGAAACCGGCCTCTGGTCGGCTCGTCAGCGCCGTCCCTCCGGGCCGCCTGGAGGGCCTCCGCCAGGATCATCTGCATTATTGCCGGACCCAGGACGCCTTCGCCGGCTGCGGCCCGTTTGACGGCTTCAATAAGGGCTTCGGGACCGACGGCCTTTAGAAGATAGCCGCAGGCCCCGGCCGCCAGAGCCTCCAGGGCCTCCCGAACATCCTCCCGGGCAGACAGCAGAATAACACGGGTTTCAGGTAGCTCGGCCCGGATAAGCCGGGTCGCCTCGATCCCATCCAGGGCCGGGCGGGCATTTCCTATCAGGATGATGTCGGGCCGGAGCTGCCGGGCGAGGGCGACGGCCGTCGGCCCGTCGGAGGCCTCACCCACCACCTCGAAGTCGGGGCAGGCGGCCAGGACCATCCTGACCCCAGCCCGGTAAAGGGGCTGGTCGTCGACGACTGCAACCCGTATCCCGCTCATAGGCCGGCACCCGTAGCCTAGACGGCCGCTTCTTTCCGGCTAAGTTTTTCGTAGATGCGCTTGACCTCGGCTCGGATCGGGTCGCCGGCCGGGTAAACGTCGGCAAAGTATTTGAGGGCGCTTTCAACGACGGCCGCTTCCCGGGCCGTAAGCTCGATGACCTGCAGGGCTTCGAACTGTTTCGCCCCGGCTTCGATCGGCTCCTGGCGGACCCGCTGCTGAGCCGCGATCAGCTCGGGCCTTACCACGAGAATTGGGACCTCGGCCTGCCGCAAGAGCCCGAGGGTGACGCTGCCGAAAACAAGCTCCGAAAGCCCGGTCCGGCCGTGGCTCGAAATCGCAATCATGTCCGCATCGACCCGGCGGGCGATTTCCAGCAACTCGGGCACGACCGGCCCGACCTCAATCTCGGTGGCCGCCTTGACGTCCTGGCCCCGAACCCTGGCGGCGACCTGTTCGAGGTACTCTTTAGCCGCTTTGAGCTCCTCATCCAGGACCATCTGCATCGCAATGGGGGTTTCAGGAACGAAGGCGACCTGGGACACGGGCACAACCCGGGCGAGGATGAGGGTGCCCTCAAAAACCTTCGCCAGTTCGACGGCGGCCGGCAGCGCCGCCTCACCGTATTCGGACCCGTCAAGGGGCACGAGAATTCGGGGCGGTTTGACCGTCGGCAAAAACGGCCGCAGGGCGCCGGCGGCCCTGACCACGATGACCGGCACCGGCGACCGGGCCAGCAACGCTTCGGCGACCGACCCGTAAACCCAGCGGCCCAGACCTGAGCGACCATGGCTGGACATCACCACCAGGTCAGGCTTTTTGAGCCGGATCTGCTCGAGCAGGCCGCCGAGCACATCCGAGTCGTACGGGATCGCGGTCTCGGCCTGGATGTCGACTGCCTGCAGGTCTTCGGCTATCCGGCTAACGTAATCCTCGGCTTCTCGCACAACCCGGGCTTCGGCTTCGAGCCGGTCGCCCAGGGTTAAAAGGCTCGGAGGCTCGACCACCCGCACAACGAGCACCCGGGCCCGGGTCGTCAATGCCAGTTCCCGGACTATATGCAGGGCCCGCTCAGCAAGTTCCGAGCCGTCCAGCGGCACCATAATCTTGGTTATCGGCATCTTCGCCACCTCCTGTCAGGCAACCTTGACGCCCGGACCCGGGCACTTGCCGCCCGGCATCCCGGGCCAATTGTATCCTCAGCCTCCATCCTACCCACCTTTTAGCATTCCGGGCAGATGGCAGGTCAGCCCCAAAAGGGTGGTATTCGGGTGGGTCAGGACCAAAGGCCCCTACCCATTCGGGTAGGTTGACGACCCCGGCTCTCAACCAAAAAGCTACCCCGGTGGATCTGCCACCGGGGTAGCTTTTTCGGGAAGGGTACTGTTGGGCCGATATCAGGCGTGCTGCGGGGGCCTGGTGAAGAGTTCGACAATGCATCGGCCCGAAAGCCCCAGCGCCAGGGGCACAAGGCCGATGACGGCAACCACATAGCCCCACGGCGGGCTCAGCCAGAAGAGGCCGATGCCGATGAGAGCAAGCCCCAGGACAACCCGCAGGATGCGCCCCACAGGGCTATTCATAAACCCGACAAACCCGGTCATCCTCAACCTCCCGGTTGTTAATTTGAAGAGCCCTGGCCTGGGCCCCAGTTTCAGTTTGCAACCCGGACCTATGACAGCGTGCAGAATTTACTTAGAGATATTTAAGAAATCTATTCGAGGTTCTCACAGGCAGCCGTCCGGCTATTATAATCGTGGTAGAGTAATCACGGAGGCGTGGATGGATGGGTGATTCGACCCGGGCCCTCTTGACGGTTCTTGGGATTATCCTGGTTATTGTCTTCGGGTTTCCCCTGGTCATGGGAATTTTCATGATGGGAGGCGGAATGATGATGGGACCTGGTATGGGACCGGGCATGATGGGGTGGGGCTGGGCCGCCAACCCCTGGTGGGGCATCGCCGGGATGGTCTTCGGGCTGGCCATCCTCATCGGCCTGGTTCTGCTGGTTATCTGGGCGGTCAGACGGTTTGGCCCGGCCGGTGGGCCTGCCGGTTCCCGGGCCCTGGAGCTCCTTAAGGAGCGCTACGCCCGCGGCGAAATCACCCGGGAACAGTACGAGCAGATGCGTCGGGACCTCGAGTCCTGACGGGGATCGGCCCGATGCGATACCGGGGTCTGCTTATTGCCGGGCTGATCCTGCTGGTCGGCGGCGTCATCGGACTCGGTCTGCTCGGGTCAGGGCTGTTTAACCCGGCCCCGGTCAGCGCCGAAGTTGCCCGGGGCGAGTGGATTTTCCGCACCGGTACCGACCCCGATACTGGGCAGCCCATCCCCTACGCCGGGGGGATGGGGATGGTGATGGGCTGCGCCGGCTGTCACGGCCCCGACGGCCGGGGCCTGCGCACCCCCATGTTTATCAGCCCGGACATTACTTACCGCAACCTTACCGACCCGGCCGGAATGGTGGAACCGGATGGCAGGCGGGGCCCGACCTACACCGACGAGCTCATCCGGCGGGCAGTAACCCGGGGACTCGATGCCGAGGGTAAGCCCCTCGCCTGGCCGATGCCCCGCTGGCGGCTCACCGAGCGGCAGTGGCAGGACCTGCTGGCCTACCTTAAGGCCCTCCCCTAACGATGGCCGCGGTCTTTGACGCCCTGGCTGGCCGCTACGACGAGTGGTACGAGCGGCCCTTCGGCCGTTCGGCCTTTGCCGCCGAAGTTGCCTGTCTCCGTCGGGTCCTGCCGCCCTTCCGGCGGGGGCTTGAAGTGGGGGTTGGAACCGGGCGGTTTGGGTCGGCCCTGGGGGTCCGGCTCGGCCTTGACCCATCCCGGGTGGAGCTTGCCATCGCCCGGTCCCGCGGCATCGAGCCGGTCCAGGGCGTCGGCGAGGCCCTGCCTTTCAAGGCCGAGGGCTTCGACCTGGTCCTGATCGTCGTCACCCTCTGTTTCGTCGACGACCCGGCCCGGGTCCTTTTCGAGTCGGCCCGGGTGCTGGTACCTGGCGGAAGCATGGTTCTCGGCCTTATCCTTCGGGAAAGCCCCTGGGCCGACTTTTACGCCAAGAAAGCCCGGGCCGGCCACCCGATTTACCGCCTGGCCAGGTTTTACGGCTACCGGGAAGTCCTCGGCCTGCTCGGAGCCGCCGGTTTCGAGGCCGGTCCCGTCGCCTCAACCCTGCTGGAAGAGCCCCAGGACACGGCCCCGATCCGGGGCGGGCAGGTGTACGACGGATTCTGGCCAGCCGCCGGGTTTACGTGCATCCGGGCGGTCCGGCGGAGCCCGCTCAGGTAGTCCCGCCTTCCTGGGGCTTTACCAGGCCGTATCTGAGGGCGAAGGCAACGACCTGGGCCCGGTTGTGGGCGTGGAGCTTCTGGAGGATGTTTTTGAGGTGGTATTTGACCGTGTTTTCGGTCACGTAGAGCCGGCGGGCAATCTCCTTATTGCTTGCGCCCGCAACGACCAGCTCCAGAACCTCCCGCTCCCGGGTTGTGAGGGGTTCAACAAGCTCGGGCTCAGCGGCCTCCCGCCGGCCTCCTGGCCGGCGGTCGCCAAGGCGGGAAAATTCGGCGAGGATTTTCGCGGCCAGGGTCGGGGTGAGGGCGGCCTGGCCCTCGGCGGCCGCCTCCAGCAGTTCGATGACCGTCTCGGGGTCGTAGCTCTTTAAGAGATATCCCTGAGCCCCGGACTTGACCGCCTCGAAAAGGTCGGCCTCATCCTCCGAAGCCGTAAGGACTACGACCGGCAGGTCGGGAAATTCGGCCTTCATAAGCCGGGTCGCCTCAAGGCCGCCCATCCCGGGCATCATCAGGTCCATCAGGACCAGGTCAGGCTTCTTCTGGCGGACGACCCTTACGGCCTCGGCCCCATCGCCAGCCTCACCCACCACCTCGAAACCCCGTCCCTCCAGAAGCTGCCTGAGGCCCACCCGAAAGAGCCGGTGGTCATCAACGATAACGACGCGCTTTTTCATCCCCGAACGGCCTCCGCAATCGGCACTTCGACCACAACCCGGGTTCCCCGGCCGGGGGCCGAATCGACCTCAAGCCGGCCGCCGGCCAGCTCGGCCCGCTCCCGCATGACCGCCAGCCCGAAGTGACTGCCGCCCGGCAGTCTGGCCAGGTCAAAACCACGCCCATCGTCGGCAACCTCAACCCGAAGCCGCCGGTCACCGTCGGCGATAACCCCGAAGCCGACCCGGACCCGGCTCGCCCGGGCATGCTTGCGGACGTTGGTCAGGGCCTCCTGGATGATCCGCAGGAGGTGAACCTCGGCCTGGGGCAGAAGCCGGACCGCCCGGGCGGCCGGGTCAGCCTTGAATTCGACTTCAAGGCCGCTCTGCTGGCGGAACCGCTCGAGATACTCCCCAAGGGCATCCGAGAGGCCCCGCTCGCCCCCGACCCGGCTGCGCAGGCCCAGGATCGCCTCCCGGACGTCGGCATAAGCCTCGGCGACCGCCTCATCCACCTCGCACAGGACCTGACCCACCGCGGTAAGGTTCCCACCCTCAAGGGCACGCCGGGCAGCCGCCGCCCGCATCCTGATATAGCCGAGGACCTGGGCCAGGTTATCATGCAGTTCCCGGGCGATCCGCTCCCGCTCAGCCACCACCGCCAGGGCTTCAAGGCGGTTGTATAGCCGGGCATTGTCAATGGCCACGGCAGCCTGGGTCGCAAACAGCTCGAGGACCTCCTGGTCGCCGACCCCGAAGGGAACGACCTGCCCGTTGTCAACCTTTTCGGCCAGGTAGAGCCGGCCGAGCAGGTGGCCCCGGGCAACAATTGGGACTTCGAGGCTCATGGCCGGGTCGGTGTTCATCCCGGCCGCCCCGGTTGGGGCCTCGATCCGGCGGATGAGCCGGCCTTCCTCATCCAGGACCTCCAGCAGGCCGGCCCTGGCCCCGACCAGTTCCCGGGCCAGGCCGATGACCCGCCCGAGCACCGCATCGAGGTTCAGGTCCGAGACGACGCTCAGCCCGGCCTCATGGAGGGCTTTAAGCTGACGGTTTTGACGCTCGACGGTCTGATAGGCCACTTCCAGGGCCCGTTTCTGTTCGAACAGCCGGGCCTGCATCCCCTCGATGGTATCAAACATGACCCTGGAAAACAGGTAGGTTCCGGCCCCAACCAGCGCCCCGATAAGCAGAAACCCGGGCCAGGCGTGCAGAAATTCCGGCCAGACAACATGCCGCAGAAGATCGAGCAGTCCGAGAAAGAGGAGGGGCAAAACCACCCCGAGCCAGCGCAGTTGCCGCAGGGTAAGTCCGGCCGGCCGCCAGTCAAAAGGACGGTTAAGGGTTTTCATTCAGTACGGCCCCCAAAGATTATACCCGGTCGACCGGACCCCACCTTCGGGTAGGTTGTAACCTACCCGAAACCCACCCGTTCGGGTCTTACGGTGGTCGGCCACAGCGCGCTATTTTAAAAGTGGCCGGGAGGAAGAGGCCGGTTGGAAAGGAGACTCGGGAAGATGGCCAGGTTGCTGATTCTTGAGGATGATGACGAACTCAGGGCCATCTACCGGCGGCTCCTCGGACACCAGCACGGGGTCTGGCTCTGGTCGTCCCGAGAAGCCAGCCGGCTCTGGCAGTTGCTGGCCCAGGGCTACCGGGTACCGGAGCTGGGCGGCTTTGCCCTTATAATAAGCTCGCCGTGGCTGGAAATTAACCTCGATGAGCCCTGCTCCGAGCGCCTTATCCGGGCCCTCCGCCGGGAATTCCCAGAAGTCCCGGTTATCGTGGCCGGCCGGAGCCCAACCGCCCCCATCTGGGTCCGCCTGCTCACCGAGGCCGACCCCAGGGTGCACGGTCTCTTCCCGGTCACCGAAGATGCCCTGACCGACCTGGTTGACAGGTTGGTTGGGACCACAGTGCCATCAGAAGGAGGTGTCTGACAAATGACCCAACAGGTTGAGTTTCGGGACCCGCCGCTGGCGCAGAAGCTTTTCGGGACGCCCGGATTTGGCTGGCTCTGGCTGCCGGTAAGGGTTTACCTGGGCTATGAGTGGCTCCAGGCCGGGCTTCACAAGCTTG
>JAUQQI010000094.1 GCA_030549955.1 Chloroflexota bacterium | reverse complement strand
GTCACCCCGGTCTATGCCCACTGGACCTTCTCGGCCGAGCCGGTGCTGGCAACCCTCCTGGGTGGAATTAACTCGTTCCTGGGGCCGATTGTTGGGGCTTTTCTCTTCCGTCTCCTTAAAGAGGTGGTTGTCCGCTACACCGAATACTGGCAGCTTGCCCTGGGCATCGTCGTTGTCATTATCGTCCTCGGGTTCCGGGGTGGGGTCGTTAGCGTCGTCGAAAGCTGGGTTCGCCCGTGGCTGGGGCGGCGGGAGCCCCGCTTCGTCCAGAGGATAGCATCTGACTCGTCCGGACAGGAGGCACCGGCCCGGTGACTGCCCTGCTCGAAGCCCACGGAATCACCCGCAAATTCGGGGCCTTTACGGCCGTCAACAACGTGAGCCTCGCCATCGAGGCCGGCCCCCTTACGGCCATCATTGGTCCGAACGGCGCCGGCAAGACGACCCTTATCAACGTGCTGACCGGCCATCTGATGCCGACGGCCGGGAAGGTGACCTTTAACGGCCAGGATATCACCCACTGGCCCCCCGACCGGCGAGTTCGGGCCGGTCTGAACCGGTCCTTTCAGATAACGAACATTTTCCTCCAGCTCACCGTTGCCGAAAACGTGGCCGTGCCGGTGCTGGTCCGGCGGGGCTACCCGGCCGTCTGGTATCGGGACTACCGGAACCTGCCGGAGATTCGGGGAGAGGTCGACCGGCTCCTCGATGAGGTGGGTCTTGCTGACCTCGGCGATACGAAGGCGGCCGCCCTCTCCCATGGCGACCGCCGGATCCTGGACATGACCCTCGCCCTGGCTACCCACCCGCGGCTCTGCTTTCTGGATGAGCCCACGGCCGGGATGAATGCCGGGGAGCGGCTGAAGCTTCTGGATTTTATTAAACGCCTGCGAGCGGCCGAAGATGTAACCTTTGTCCTCGTCGAGCACGATATGGACGTTGTCTTCAGCGTTGCCGACCGCGTAATCGTTCTGGATAAGGGCCAGGTCCTCGCCGACGGCGACCCGGAAACCATCCGCAGGAACCGCCTGGTCCAGGAAGTCTACCTCGGGGAGGAGGTGGGGGCGTGAGCGCGCCCCTGCTGGAAGTCAGGGGCCTTTCGGCCGGCTACGGCCCGATTACGGTCCTGTTCGACGTCTCCCTGACGGTCAACCCGGGCGAAGCGGTCGCCCTGCTGGGCCGCAACGGCACGGGCAAAACGACGACCCTCCGGACTATTATGGGCCTTACGGACTTGCGGGCCGGCGAGGTAGTTTTTAAGGGCCACCGGCTCCACCGCCGCCCCCCCTTCGAAGTCGCCCGCCTTGGCGTCGGCTTTGTACCCGACGACCGGCGAATTTTCGGCGAACTTACCGTCGAAGATAACCTGCTTCTGCCGACCCGCTGGGCCGGGCGGCGCAACGGCTTCTGGAACCTGGACCGGGTCTACAGCCTTTTCCCGGTCCTGGCCCAGTTCAGGAAGCTCAGGGCCGGGGCCCTGAGCGGCGGCCAGCAGAAGATGCTGGCCATCGGCCGGGCCCTGATGCTCAACCCGGAGCTCCTTCTCCTCGACGAGGCAGCTGAGGGTCTCGGCCCCATCATTGTCGCTGAACTTGTCAAGGTCCTGGCCGAGGTCCGGGCCAGCGGCATTGCCATCCTGCTGGCCGACCAGAACCTCCACTTTGCCCGCCGGGTTGCGGACCGGGCCTACATTATCGACCGGGGCACGACCCCGGTCTCGGCCCCGATGGCTGAAATCTGGGCCAACGAAGAGCTTATCCGACAGTATCTGACAGTTTAGTCCCGGGCCGGGATATCACAGATTCGATAAATTCGCACAGCCGGCCAACGACCCGCTCAGCAATCTCCTGCCCGAATTCGGCCGAGGCCCGGGTACCGTCGCCAAAGACGCCATTGGCCGTAAGCTCATCAAAGTACGGCGCAATGGTAATGCCGAAGCGGCGGGCCTTCTCCCGGAGTTCGACGGCGGCTTCCCGGAACTCGCCCCGGGCCAGGGCCCCGACCTTGACGATATCTGGGGCCAAGGCCATGGCCACCGAGGTCTCAAATTCGCAGGCGTGGCCGTAAAGCCGGTCACCTAGCCGCTCCCTGACCAGGTCCTCGGCGAGCCGCCAGTAGGAGCAGCTCCCAAGAAACTCAGCCGAGACCTCCTCCTGGATCTTAACAACCGCCACCCCCAGCGTGGCCTCGTTTCCGCCGTGGCCGTTTACAAAAAGAAACTTCTTAAGACCGTGCCGGGCCAGGGATTTCACAACGTCCCGGAGGACCGCAATAAAGGTCTCGGGCTCGAGGGTGATGGTACCGGGGAACCGCATGTGGTGGTGGGAGACCCCGAACGGGAGGGGCGGGGTGACCAGCACCCGGGGGTAGAGGCGGGCCGAAACCCGCTTGCTCACCTCAAAGGCAAGCCGGTGGTCGGACTGCTCAGCGATATTCGGGCCATGCTGTTCAAGGGACCCGACCGGGATGAGGACAATCTTCACCTGGGGCAGGATCTCCTGAACCTCGGGCCAGGAAAGGTCGGCCAGAAGCAGGGGCTGTTCAGCCATCGGACTCCTCCGCGTCGTCAGATTCTGGCGCTCATACGATAATATAGCCCCGGGGCAATCGGCCGGGGTGCCCTGGTTCTGCCCTCACCCCGCGCCGGTCTGGCAGGAGATGGGGACTTTCTCCCTCCGCCGGTGCAGGTGAGGCTTAACCAAAACCTGCTATCATCCTTGTGAGCGGCGAGGCCAAAGTTGAGGAGGCACCCATGACATTTCAGTACATTCTTTACGAGAAGCGCGACCGCATCGCCTATGTAACGATTAACCGCCCGGAAGTCCTGAACGCGATCCACCCCCCGGCCAGCAAGGAGCTCTACGAAGCCTTCTGCGATTTCCGGGACGACCCGGAATGCTGGGTCGCAATCCTGACCGGGGCCGGCGACCGGGCGTTCTCGGCCGGAAATGACCTGAAGTGGACGGCCGAGCATGGCGGTCTCGCCCGGCAGATGGCCGAGTTCGGGGACATCCCGTTCGGGGGGATTACGACCGGCTTCGAGTGTTGGAAGCCGATAATCGCCGCCGTCAACGGCTACGCCCTCGGCGGCGGTATGGAGATGGCCATGGCCTGCGACATCATCATCGCCGCCGAGCACGCCGAATTCGGTCAGCCCGAGCCCCGGGTCGGCCTCATTGCGGCCGCCGGCGGGGTACATCGCCTCCCCCGCCATATTCCCCTCAAACTCGCCATGGGCCTGCTCCTGACCGGGCGCCGGATCACCGCCCAGGAGGCCTACCGGATCGGCCTGGTCAACGAAGTCGTGCCCCTAAAGGACCTGATGCCGACGGCCGAACGGTGGGCCCGGGAGATCCTCGAGTGCGCCCCACTGGCCGTTCGGGCGAGCAAACAGGCCGCCCTCAAGGGGCTGGACTGGCCCTTTGAGGTCGCCCTGAACCTGAACTACGAGTGGGTGACCCGCTGGCGGCAGGCTGAGGACACCATCGAAGGCCCCCGGGCGTTTGCCGAAAAGCGCAAACCGGTCTGGAAGGGACGCTGACCACGGCTGATGCTGGACAAGGTCAAAATCGGCCTTGGGCTTGGCGCCTGGCCCTTCGGATCGCCGGACCCGGGCCGCTTTCTGGCATGCATCGACCGGGCCGAAGAGCTGGGCATCGACTCGGTCTGGCTGAGCGACCGGCTCGTCGGGGGCGGGACGGTCCTTGAGCCGGTTGTCGCCCTGGCGGTCGCGGCTGGCCGGACCCGACGGCTCAAACTCGGAACCAGCGTCCTTATCCCGGCCCTCCGGCAGCCGGTTGTCCTCGCCAAGGAACTTGCAACCCTCGATTTCCTCTCCGGTGGCCGGCTCCTCCTTACGGTCGGGCTGGGGTCCGAGGACCCGGCCGAGTTTGCGGCGGCCGGGGTTGCCAAATCCGAACGGGCCGGCCGCACCGACGAGGCCGTGGCCCTGATGCGGCGGCTCTGGGCCGGCGGCCCGGTCACCTTCTCGGGCCGCTACTATCAGGTCGAAAACGTTGAAATTGACCCGAAGCCCCGCCGGCCGGGCGGGCCACCCATCTGGGTCGGGGGCAGGTCTGAGGCGGCCCTCGACCGGACAGCCCGGATCGGGGATGGCTGGCTTGCCTCGAGCATCACCCCTGAGGAGTTTGCCGCTGGCCGGCGCCGCATCGAGGAACTGCTGGGCCGCTACGGCCGGACCATCGAGCCCGACCATTACGGGGCCTACCTGCCGTTCTTTGTTGCCGAAACCCGGTCCCGGGCCTGGGAACTCGCCGGCCCTTACCTTCTCCGGCGGCGCACCGACGTCGACCCGGCAGCCTACTCGGCCATCGGCACCCTAGCCGACTGCCGGGCGGCTATTGACCGCTACCTGGCGGCCGGGGCCGTAAAGTTCGTCCTGCGGCCGGTCGGCCCCCCGGAGACCCTGTACCGACAGCTTCAAATCCTGGCGGAAGACCTCAGGCCGATTTATGAGGCATGAGGCCGATGGCTGACGACCTGGCCGAACTGCTGGCAAACCGGCCGGAAAACCTCCCGTGGGCCGAAGGGTTTGTCACCCCGGCGTACAATGGCCGCTCCCTGGTGAACCTTGCGGCCAGCATTGTTGCTGGTTTCGGAGTCGAGCCCCCAGGCACCCCGATCCTCGCCATCCCGGAGCTGGTCGAGGGTCTCAGGTCTGCCCGGAAGGTTGTGCTTTTTCTCATCGATGCCCTCGGCTATGAGTTTTTCAGGGCCCATCTTGAGGCCAAGCCGGATTCAGTCTGGCACGGGCTGGCGGAATCGGTTTACCCCCTGACATCGGTTTTCCCCTCAACAACGGTGGCCGCCCTCACAAGCCTCTGGACAGCCCGACCGCCCCTGGCCCACGGCCTTATCGCTTACGAACTGCTCTTGAAAGACCTGGGGCTTACGGCGAAGATGATCGAGCTTACGCCGAGTGTAAGCCGGGAGCCAGAGTGGCTCATCCGGGCCGGCCTCATCAACCCGGAGGAGTTCATGCCCCTGCCCCTGATAAGCCAGGTTCTGGCCGGGGCCGGGGCTGAGGTTTACGGCCTTATGTATGGACCCTACTGGCGCAGCGGCTTCACCCAACTCCACCTCCGGGATGTAAAGCCGCTCCGGTACTTTACCTTGACCGACCTGATGGTCACCCTCCGGGACTTTCTGAACGACCGGGTCGCCGGCCCCTTTTACCTCTGGGTTTACTGGCCGGGGCTCGACACCCTGGGCCACATGTACGGAGTCGACCTGCCCAGGCTTCGGGCCGAGTTCGAGGAGGTCGGCCGGCTCCTTCGGGACCTGGTCTTAAGGGAGCTCACGGCGGAGGCCCGGGACGGCCTCATTTTGCTGGTTACCGGCGACCACGGGATGGTAAGCACCCCCAATGAATCGACCCTGATGGCCCGGTCGGAGCCTGACCTGATGCGGCCCCTGGTCTTCCTGCCAACCGGCGAAGGCCGGGCTGCCTTTCTTTACGTTCGGCCCGGTGGCGAGGCCGAAGTTTACCGCTACTTCAGCGGTCGGCACCCGGACCGGTTCATCGTCTGGCCGGGGCGAGAGGCCCTCCGGGCCGGCCTCTTCGGTCCGGGCGAGCCGCCTGATTACACCTGGGACCGGGTGGGTGACCTGGTCGTGGTCGCCCGGGGAAATGCTGCCATCTACTGGGGAATCAGCCCGAACCAGATGCAGGGCCGGCACGGGGGCATAGAGTTCGGGGAGATGGTCGTGCCCCTCATCCGATTAAGGCTTTAAGGCCCGGTCGCCTGAACCGGGGCAGGACCCCGGTTGCAATGGCCCTGACCTGCTCGAAATAGCGGTCGGACCGGCCGGTCGGGACCAGAACGAAGTATTCGGCACCAGCCGCAACGTATTCCTCAAGGCGCCGCCGACAGTCGTCCGGATTTCCCAGGACGACGTAACGGTCGACAATCCGGTCAAAGGGCTGGTTGTACTGGCGGGAGAGCCGCTCGACGGCCTCGGCCCGGGCCTCGGCATAGGAATCGGCGACGCAGATGAACTGATAAAGGCCCCGGACGACCTCAGCGGGGTTCCGGTCGAGACGGTCCAGCTCCTGCCCCAGAAGCCCGAGGCTCGTCCGGTAGCGCTCCGGGCTGAAAAGATACGGCAGATAGCCGCTGCCAAGGCGGGCTGCCCGGCGGATTGCGGCCTCAGAGCGGCCGGCAACCCAGATGGGCGGGCCGCCCGGCCGGGCCGGCCTGGGCCAGAGGGTGACATTTTCGACCCGGAAAAATCGTCCCCGGAAGGTGACGTTTTCGGCTGACCAGAGCTGACGCATAAGCCGGATGGACTCGTTCGTGCGGGCGCCCCGCTCCCCGACAGGCACCCCGACAGCCTCAAACTCCTTCGGGTACTCCCCGCCGACCCCGACGCCCAGGATGAGCCGGCCGCCCGAAAGGAGGTCGAGGGTTGCGACTGCCTTGGCGAGGGCAACCGGATGGCGGAGGGGAACCAGAACAACGGCGCTCCCGACGTCAATACGGCGGACCTGCTGGGCAAAGAAACTGAGGGCTATCAGGGCGTCGTAGGTTGGGCCGTAAAAGAAAAGGTGCTCGCCCGTCCAGACCGAATCGTAGCCAAGCTCCTCAACGAGGCCGGCCTGCCGCCATGAGGCCGGCGGGAAGACGAGGCCAAAGCGAACAGTCCGGTCAGTGCCCAACCTGGTCGCGGCCAGTGTCTTCCTCGGTAGCCTTCCGGAATTCCCGGATCATCTTGCCGAGGCCGGAGCCCAGCTCCGGCAGCCGGCTGGCCCCGAAAATCAGCAGGACGATGACCAGGACGATAATAAGCTCGGGCAGCCCGAGGTTAAAGGGCAGCATTTTTTTAATCCTCCGATCAATGATATCAGAGGCCGTGGATTGGGAAAACGAGCTGTTTTACGAGCTCGACGGTGGCCCGGGCAAAGTCCCGGATATCGGCCCGCAGTGAGTCCGGCATCGGCTTCGGAACGGGGTCCCGGAGCCGGGGCCCAACCAGCTCGTGGAACCGGGTCGGAACGTCGTCGGGAAGCTCGATCCCGGCGAACTCGGCGTAGGCCAGGGCCCAGGCCCGGGGAACAACCCTCAGGTTGTAGCCCCCGCCCCCTAGGGCCACGAGCCGGGGGCTGAAGCTGATAATCCGCCGGACCGCCTCAATGAACCCGCAGGTTGTGAGGGCCAGGTGGGTAAGGGGATCATCCCGGTGGGTATCAACCCCGAGCTGGGCGACCACCACGTCAGGCCGGAAAGCCTCCATGAGGGGCGGAACGACCTGGTCGAAGGCCCAGAGCCAGAGTTCGTCGTCGGTGTAGGGGGCGAGGGGGATATTGACCGAATAGCCCCGGCCCCGACCGACCCCGATCTCCTGGACGTCGCCGGTGCCGGGGAATAAAAACCGGCCCGATTCATGGATCGAAACCGTAAGAACCTGGTCGGTCGAGTAAAAGATATACTGGACCCCGTCACCGTGGTGGGCATCAATGTCAATATAGGCGACCCGGTAGCCCCGATTAATCAGGTGGGCAATGACCACTGCCGGGTCGTTAAAAATGCAAAAGCCCGACGCCCGGTTGGGCATGGCGTGGTGGAGGCCGCCAGCAATGTTAAAGGCAACAGGAAAGGTCCCTTCAATAACCAGCTCCATGGCCTTCAGGCTGGCCCCAACAACCAGGCGGGACGCCTCGTACATGCCGGGGAAAACCGGGTTGTCGCCCCAGTCGGAGAAGTTGTACCGGCCAGGGTTAAACCGGCGCTCGCCCCGGCTGAGGCTCTTGACGGCCTCGATGTATTCCGGGTCATGGACAAGCCTCAGGTCATCGTCGGTCGCATCGTCCGGCGGGATGACCTCCGCATTGTCGAATCCGAAGACCCCGTACGCTTCCAGCAGTTCGTAGGTGTAGCGGTACCGGACAGGCTTTAAAGGGTGGTCCGGCCGGTAGACGTGCCGGGAAAGGGCATCGTCGTAGACAAGGGCCGCCCGCCTCATTCCGGCCCGGCCATAACCGTCTGAAGTTCGGCCCGCATCCGCTCCCAGTGGGTTCCCGGCCAGTACACCCGGCCGCAGCTGGGACAGCGCTGAAAGCCGTTCTGCGTCGCGTACACGTAAGGGGGCACCTGGTCGGCAACCTCGGCCTTGGGCACGGCCGTGAGGGGCGCGTTGCACGCCAGGCAGCGGGAGAACCAGCGGTCGGGCGCCGGAAGGTTCAGGGCCTCGATAACCTCCCGGAGCTGGCCGAGCCGGTCGTTGCTCCGGACGAAGACAACTTTGAGCCGGCCGTCGATGACTTCCCGCCGGCGCAGAAACGCCCGGTCTTTTGTGACGATAATCCGGCCGTCCCGGCGGGCGATGGCCAGGAGGTCTTCGTCGGCGATCGGATTGATAAAGAGGGTATCAAAGCCGAGGACCCGGAGCCACTTCGCCAGACGGCCGACATTATTATCGACGATAAATTTCGGCCCAGGGTCCATTCCGGGCTACCGGCCGGTAATCCGGCGCCACCAGCGCCGCAGCTTCAGCCAGAGGTTGTCCCCATAAGGCGAATAATCTTCAATATACTGGCCCCGCCACCGGGGGGTATAGCGGGGCCGCCCGGACCGAAAGACCGACCAGGTAAAGCCGATAATAAACAGGAGCAGGCCGAGCATGCCGATGTAATAGCCGGCCCTGGGGAAGATAAACCGCAAGAACCAGGCACTGAAGACCAGGATAACGCTGACCAGGATGAGCTGGCCGGGGTCAGTCAGAAAGCCCGGCACCGGAACGGTGACCTGGAAGTTATTAACAAACCCCCGAAAACGGCCCCGAAGGCGGTCCCACAGGCTCCGCCTGGGAGCCTGCCGTTCCATCCGCTCAAAAATTTCGCGGAGCTGCTCTTCGATCGGGTCAGGCATTCGCAATAACCTCGGTTTCATTGTACTCCGCGACAAAGCCCTTATTCAACCCCGACCCTCTCCCGGCACGGCCGCTGACGGACAGCCACCGCGGCGTCATCGGGACGCCGCAAGACAGGCCGGGTCCGCTAAAAGCCAGGACCCCGGACACCTGGTCCGGGGTCCTTTGGGGTCGGGGAGCCGGGATTTGAACCCGGGGCCTCGGCACCCCGATTGCCGCGCGCTAACCAGGCTGCGCTACTCCCCGTCGCATTAGTATTTTAGCAGAAGTTCTCAGGCCGCGCTACGGGCTGAACAGTCCCCGGCGCCTGCAACCTGCAGGTAAGGTTGTTACCTTCGACCTTTTACTTTCCGGATTTGGCCGCCCGGGGCGGTCTTGCGGGATGTTCCAGCTTCAGGTGAACCTTAAGGGGCGGCCCGATGACCCGATTTTCGCCATCTGACTGGAGAAAAACGTTTAAATTAAATGCCCGGCCCCGGAGGTTGCTGGGGACCGTCACTGTCACCGTGACCGGATACCTAGTGCCGGGCTCAAGGGCGCCGGGCAGACCGCTAACCGTGATACTTTCCTGGAACCTTTTCGGCCGGACGACGCTTCCGGGGCCCGTAATCGGCTGACTTACGGTAAGGTTGACCGTCCGGGTTATGGTCTCACCCAGGCTCACCGTGCCCGTTATCCGCCCGGGAGTCCAGTTCAAGGGCCGGGGCTTTCCCGGTTCGTCAGCCGCCGCCGGGGTGCCGGCTGCCAGGAGGACCGCTGCAAACAGAACTAGCAGGCCGGTCGTCAGGAGCAGGATAAAGGACCCGCGTCTCATCGTTTGCCTCCGCCAGAAGAACGTTAGCGGCGGCCTGAAGGTTACGGGCCGAAGTTAAAACCCGTCAGCCCACTTTAGGACCGGCGGCCCGAACCTCCGGTGAGACGTAAGGCTCGTACTGTTTGAAGTTTCTGACGAATTCGGCGGCCAACCGCCGGACCTGGTGCTCATAGGCCTGCCGGTCCCGCCAAAGCGCCCACGGCCGCAGGACTTCATTCGGGACCCCAGGCACGTACGTCGGGATCTGCAGGCCGAAGTACGGCTCGACTTCGAACTCGGCCGTATCGAGCTGGCGGTTTACGATGGCCCGGACCATGGCCCGGCTGTACTGGATCTTAATCCGCTCCCCAACCCCGTACGGCCCCTTGACCCACCCGGTATTCACCAGCCACACGTGTGCCCGGTAGCGGCGAATCCGCTCGTCCAGGAGCCGCCCGTATTCGACCGGGTGGAGGACCAGGAACGGCGCCCCAAAGCAGCTGCTGAAGGTGGCCTCCGGGGCGGTAACCCCGCGCTCAGTCCCGGCGAGCTTCGAGGTATAACCTGAAAGAAAGTGGTAGACCGCCTGCTCTTCAGTAAGCCGGGCAATCGGCGGTAGGACCCCGAAGGCGTCGGCCGTAAGGAAGATCACATCCTTCGGGTGGCCGGCAACGCCTGTCGGGCTTACGTTCTGCAGGAAGTCTATCGGGTAGGCCGCCCGGGTATTCTCGGTGAGCGAATCGTCCTCAAACTTTGGCTTGCGGGTTTCCGGGTCGACGACGACGTTCTCAAGCAGGGCCCCGAACCGGTGGACCGCGTTGTAGATCTCGGGCTCGGCGGTGGCCGAAAGGTTTATCGTCTTGGCGTAGCAGCCGCCCTCGAAGTTAAAAATGCCCTCATCAGCCCAGCCGTGCTCGTCGTCACCGACCAGAATCCGTTCCTGGTCGGTCGAAAGGCTGGTCTTGCCCGTCCCGGACAGGCCGAAGAAAAGGGCCGAGACATTGTCCGGCCCGGCATTCGCCCCGCAGTGCATCGGGAAGACACCCTCAATAGGCAGCAGGTAGTTAAGGGACGTAAAGATGCTCTTTTTTATCTCCCCGGCGTAGGCGCTGCCCCCGATAAGGACCTCCTTGCGGGCAAAGTTGACCAGGATGAAGACCTCACTGCGAGTCCCGTCGACTTCGGGGATGGCCTTAAATTCAGGGGCGGAGATGACGACAAACTCGGGCCGGTGGCCGGCAAGCTGCTCGGGCGTCGGCCGGATAAAGAGGTTCCGGGCAAACAGGCTCTGCCAGGCCGTCGTGGTTATGACCCGGACTGACAGCCGGTAGCGGGGCTCGGCGCAGGCAAAGAGGTCCTGGACAAAAATATCCCGGTCCTGCAAAAATGCCATCAGTCGCTGGCGGACCCGTTCGTAGGCCTCGGGCTCGAACGGCTGGTTTACTGGCCCCCACCAGACCCGGTCTTCGGATGATGGCTCCCGGACGATGAACTTATCCTTGGGCGAGCGGCCCGTGTACTTACCGGTGTACACGACGAGGCCGCCGCCCTCAGCAAGCATCCCTTCGCCGCGCTGGATGGCCAGCTCCACAAGCCTGGGGGCAGTCAGGTTAAAGAAGACCCGTCGGGGGTTTGCGATGCCGTGGGCCTCAACTCCGATTGTCGGGGGGGAAGTGATGTCGACCATCTGGTTCTCACCTCAACGCAGTCTCCATATTAGCCCGCCAGCAGGGACGAAAAACCGTCTCTCCGTATATAATCCCAGCGGAAGGTTGCCGTCAAGTCGCATTGCAACCAGGCAGAAGCTCTCATGGTCTCAGAAAGGGTGTCTGACCCCCTCGGCGGACGGATTGAGCGGCTGGCCGGCTGGCTCCGTTCGGCCCGCTCGGCGGTTGTTTTCACCGGGGCCGGGGTAAGCACCGAATCCGGCATCCCGGATTTCCGGGGGCCAGACGGCCTCTGGCGGCGGCTCGACCCGGCCAACTTCACCATCCGGCGCTACCTGGAAGACCCCCAGGTTCGGCGGGAGTCCTGGGAGCGGTTTAAGACCGGCGGCATCTACGGCCAGGCCGAGCCCAACCCCGCCCACCGGGCCATTGCCGACCTGGTCAGAACCGGGCTGGTGAAGTGGGTGATTACCCAGAACATTGACAGCCTCCACCAGCGGGCGGGCACGCCGCCCGACCGGATAATCGAGCTCCACGGCAACCTGCGATTTGCCAAGTGTCTCGGGTGCCGGCGAAGATTCGAGAAAGCGGAGGCCCTGGCCCTGCCGGCTGACCCATCTGACGGCGTGCCCAGGTGTCCCGATTGCGGGGGCCTCCTCAAGTCGGGGACAGTCTCTTTCGGCGAGCCCCTGCCGGCCGAAGAGCTCGCCCGGGCCGAGGAAGCGGCCCAGACCTCAGACCTTTTCATTGTGGTCGGGTCGTCCCTGGTCGTCTACCCGGCCGCCTATTTGCCCCTGCACGCCCTTGACGCCGGGGCGACTCTGGTCATCATAAACCTGGGGGAGACCCCGCTGGACCACCTGGCCCACCTCGTGATCCCGGCCCCCGCGGGCGAGGTTTTGCCGAGAGTCGCCGACCTAGTTCTGAAACATCAGACTTAGAACCCGTCAGCCCGGACGAGGAAGGAGATGAACGAACCGAAAGTCCTCCGAGTCGACCACGTCGCGGCGGCAGTTCGCGACCTGGAACGGACCCTCGAAGTCTTTCGGGAGATATTCGGGATTGGCGACTTCCGCCGGTTTGAAAACGACCGGGACGGATTCCGGGGGGTGGTCTTCAGCCTCGGGTCCGGAAGCCGCTTCGAGCTTATAAGTCCGACCCGGCCAGATTCTTTTCTGAGCCGGTTTCTTTCCGAACGGGGCGAGGGCCTCCACCACGTGACCCTTGAAGTTACCAACCTCGACGGCTTCATCGCAAAGCTCGAAAGCCTGGGGTTCCGGGTTCTGCGGGGCCGGCAGACAGCCTCATACCGGGAAGCGTTTATCCACCCGGTCGGGTTTTTCGGGATGCTTATCCAGCTGACTGAGCGGGTATCAGCCGGGGAAGGGCCCCGGGAACGTTCTGAGGGGTGATGAAGGACCTGGTGATTATCGTTACCGGAGCCTCCCGGGGCATCGGGGCCGCCACAGCCCGGCTTCTGGCCGGCCAGGGTGCAAAAGTTGTGCTGGCGGCCCGGTCTGCAGAGGCCCTCTTCGGCCTCGAGGCTGACCTTAGCCGGCAGGGCCAGATGGCCCTGGCAGTTCCCACTGATATTACCGACCCCTACCAGCTTGACCGGCTTGTTGAGCGGACCCTGGAAGTTTTCGGCCGGGTCGATGTTCTGGTAAATAATGCCGGCGTCGGCGACCCGTCTGAAGTTGCCCGGACGTCGGACGAGTTGGTCGACCGGCTTTTTGGAACGAACCTGCTCGGGCCGATCCGGCTTACCCGCCGGGTTCTGCCCCACATGCTCGAGCGCCGGTCCGGCCATATCATCTTTGTAAGCTCGGTCGCCGGCCACATCCCGATTCCCCCGCTCACCGTATACTCGGTAACTAAGGCCGGGCTGCTCGCCCTGGCCGAGGGCTTGCGCCGGGAGGTCGGGCCCCTGGGAGTTCGGGTCTCGGTCGTCTCGCCCGGCTTCATCCGGACCGATATGGTCGAGCAGGGCGGGGTTGCGCCGGGCTGGATCCCGACCCCCGGGCCTGAGCTTGTTGCCAGCGCCATCGCCTCACTGATCCGGCATCCCCGGCGAGAAGTCGTAATTCCCCGGTACTACTGGCCGCTGGTCGTCCTGAACACCCTGGCGCCCGGGCTGGTCGATTTCGGCCTTCGCCTGTTCTGGTCCCGGCGGCGCGCCCCGGCCGGACGGGCGCCCCGCCCTTCGGCCGACTGAGTTCAGGCGGCTGACCGCGGGTTCGGTCCCTGGCCGTCTTTCTGCCAGTGGCCGGCAAGCCACCCCGGGGGAACAACGTTGTTGCGGCGCTTACCGGGACCGCCCCCAGGCGGGCTGGTCGGGCCGCTTAGCGGCCTGACAGACGTCAGGGAGGAGATGAAGCCGGTCCGGTCGGGTTAAGGACGGCCTCCATCGCCCGGTCGACCCGGGGGTAAGCCAGCCAGACCCAGCCGACCCCGAAGAGGGCCCCGGTCACTGTGCGGAGGAGCCAGTCACTTTCCCGCAGACCAACCAGTTGCGTTGTCCCGTCAATGGCCAGGGGCAGGATAAGCACCAGAAAGACGCGCCAGTCGAGGGCCCGGATCCGGCCCCGAAGCAGGCCATAGACAAGCCCGGCCAGCAACATTACCCCGTAGATCGCGACATCCCGCTCACAGAAGGCGACTTTAAAGCCCAGGTCCGGGTTACCCAGGAACGCGGCCGGGTCGACGGGGTTCAGAAAGGGGCCAAGCTCTTCGGGAGAATAGACGGGCTGGCGGCCGAAGAGAAAGTAACTTCGGGTCGGCAGCTGGTGGCAGGTAACGCGGTAAGCGAAGTAGATGAGCCGGGCCGGAACATCGTAGCCGGCAGCCATCAGGAGAGGAGCGAGAAACGGCGGCAGCATGAAGGCGAGGAGGCCCAGGTTTGCCAGGGCGAGCCAGTGGCGGGCGATGAATGTCACCAGGCCGTCGACGAAGTTGACCACGAGCCGGTCAAAGGCCCGGCGCCGCGGCCCGACGTTGAGCGAGTCTAAATAGAGGTCGTAGGCCGGATCCCTACGGTCCATGTCCGGTCACCGGGGTGACGCGCCCGGCGGCCGGGGCCGCCGGGCGGCGGACTGACTGCCAGAGAACTACAAGGCCAACCACAGCCAGGACCGCGCTGAAAAGCTGGCTCTGCCGAATGCCGAAAAGGGGCGCGGGTTCCGGCCGGGTCAGGGTAAGGGCGAGCCGGCCGAGGCTAAACAGGACCGCCCAGAGTCCGAAGGCGGTCCCCGGCCGACGGAGGTGGGGCCCGGCCGCCACCAGAAGGCCGAAGATCCCGAGGCCGAGGAGGATTTCGTAGGCCGGGTAGGGGTGGACGGGGAGGTCGAGCTGGTAGGCGAGGGAATCCGGGGGGGGGTAGACCACGGCCCAGGGCAAGGTCACCGGATTCCCGGCGGCATCACCGTTTATGAGGCTTCCGAGCCGCCCGACGCTGACCCCAAGGGCGAGTCCCGGTGCGGCGGCATCCAGCGCGGCCGCCGGGGGAAGTCCCCGGCGGCGGCAGACCAGGGCCACGACCCCGCCCCCCACCAGGAGCCCCCCAAGGAGCGACATTCCGCCCTGGTGAAGGGCCACAATAAGCTGGGGATTGAGCCGGTAGTATTCGGCGTAGTCAGCCACGTGGGAGAGCCGGGCCGCAACGAGCCCGGCCAGCAGGCCCCAGAACGCGGCACTGTTTACCCCGTCTTCGGATAGGCCCCGGCGTCGGGCCTCCCGGACGGCGACCCCAAGGCCAGTTACAAGGCCCAGGGCGAGGAAGACCCCGTACCAGCGCAGGGCGTAGCCGCCCAGCGAAAAGACCACCGGGTCCACAGTTATTTCAATAAACGACACCGCTAATTAATTTACCTCGCCGGCGAGCCGGGCGGCTAGTCCATTCGGTCCCCGACCAGGAAGTCCCAGCAGACCCGGGCCAGCCGGCCGATAAGGAATGTGGCGGCGTAGTGGCCCGGAGTCCCGTCCGGAAGTTCCGGCGGCACGTGCTCGGTGAAGACGGTCAGGATAAACCGGGGCTGGCCCCCGGCAAAAACGACCCCGGCGTCGTTGTAATTCCGGGCGCCGGTCCCCGTCTTATGGGCAACTTTCGTTCCGGCCGGAAGCTGGGACGGCAGCCGGCTCCGGAGCTTCTGCCAGGAGAGAATCTCAAGGGCATACCGGCAGAGGTCGGGGGTTACCCCGAGGCGGGCGGCCGTCGCCTCATCCCGGGCTCCCCGGACGATAAGGTCGAGCAGGCGGCCGACATCGGCAGGCGTCGTGGTGTTGACGATTTCGAGGGGGTGGTCCCAGGGGAGGGGCCGGGGCGGGATGCCGTTCCGGTGGGTTGTGCCGGTCATGCCGATGGAGCGGCAGAAGTCGTTGATATAGTCGAGACCGAGCATGTCCACCACGGTTCCGGTACAGGTGTTGTCACTTACGATGATCATCATGACCAGGCAGTCCCGGAACTGGATGGTGAACCCGGGCTGGAGATGCTGAAAGCACCCGGAGTCGTTGTTCTGATATTTCGCCTGGATTTCAACCGGCTGGTCGAGGCGGAAGCGGCCCCCGTTGACGGCCTTCAGGGCGGCCACTAGGATGGAGATTTTCCGGGTGCTAGCTGAGGGTACAACGATGTGGCCGTTCCGGTCGGCTTCGGCCCCGGAGGCCAGGTCCTTCAGGTACCAGCCGGTATGGAACGGGTAGCGGTCGCAGAGGGCATTCAGGCGGCGGGTCAGGTTATCCAGGTCTGCCACGGGCTCCTCCTCCGGCCGACAGGTGTCGGTAGAGTATACCCCGGACCATTCAGCCGGCGGAGCCTGCCCCCGAAACGGCCGTCAGCTTACCTTGCGGGGGTCAAGGGCGTCCCGCAGGCCGTCGCCGATGAAGTTTATCGAAAGGACCGTCAGGAAAATAGCCAGGCCGGGGAAGATGGCCCAGTGGGGCGCCATATCAAGCCGGTCCTTGGCGTCAAAGAGCAACCGGCCCCAGGTGGGCATGTCCGGGGGAAAGCCCAGGCCCAGGAATGAGAGGGTCGACTCCTGCAGGATGGCGGCGGCGACCCCCAGGGAGGCGGCGACGATGACCGGGCTGAGGGCATTGGGCAGCATGTGGACGACGGCCATCCGGAAGCCGGGCACCCCGATACACCGGGCGGCCTCGATAAATTCTTTCTCTTTGATGGACAAAAATGAGGCCCGAACGAGGCGGGCCACCGGCATCCACCGCAGGCTACCGATGACGGTCACCATCAGCAGGAAGATGCCCAGCTCGGGGCCAAAGACGTTCCGGACCGGGTCCCGGAACAGGTAAATAACCAGCAGCAGGAGGGGTAAGGGCGGCAGAGCAATGAAGAGGTCCGTAAGCCGCATCAGGACCTGGTCCACGGTGCCACCAAAATAGCCGGAGACGGCGCCGACCGCCGTGCCAATGGTCACGGCAATAAACATGGCCGCCAGGCCGACGGCGATGGAAACCCGCCCGCCGAACAGGATTCGGGCGAGGATGTCCTGACCCAGGTCGTCGGTGCCGAGGGGATGGGCCGGACTCGGAGGCTTAAGCCGCTGGGTCATATCGATCTCGTTGAATCCGACCGGGTAGACGAAAGGGCCAAAAGCCGTAGCCACCACCATAAAGCTCAGGACGAAGAGGCCGAACATCGCCAGGCGGTGCCGGCGGAACTGCCGCCAGGCATCAGCCCAGAGGGTACGAGGCGGTCGGGCCAGGACCGCTTCGGCGGTTCGGGCAGCGGCTGGGGCAAAGCCGGGTCCGGCGGCCATAAGTTCAGGCTCCTTCAGTCATACCGGATGCGGGGGTCGAGAACCCCATAGGCAAGGTCGGCGATAAGGTTGAATACCACGACCAGAACGGCATAGGCAAAGACGATGGCCATTACAACGGGCGTATCTTTAAGCTGGATCGAACTTATCAAAAGCGAGCCGATTCCGGGTACCCGGAAGATCTGCTCGGTGACGATGGCCCCGGTGAAGATGCCCGGAATTTGCAGGGCCATGATGGTGACAACCGGGATGAGGGCGTTGCGGAGGCCGTGGCGGATGATGACGGCCCGTTCGGAGAGCCCCTTGGCCCGGGCCACGTTGATATAGTCCATCCGGATTACATCCAGCATCGAGGCCCGAACATACCGGGTTAGAACCGCCCCTTCGAAAAGGGCAAGGACCATAATCGGCATAATCGCATGCCGCAGGATTTCGAGAAACCAGGCAGGGCCGGTAGCCTGAATGTTGGTCGTAAAGACCATCGGCAGCCAGCGCAGGTAGATGCTGAAGACCAGGATAAAAATCAGCCCGGTGAAGAAAGTTGGCAGGGAGAAGCCGATGAAGGCGAGGGTCGTTGCCAGATTATCGAGCCAGGAATACTGGCGGACAGCCGAGATGACGCCGACCGGAACCGCGATGAGGAGGGCGATGACGTAGGCACTGCCCATCACGAAAAGGGTCGTCGGCAGACGCTGCCAGATAAGCTGGGTAACATCGACCCGGCTCACAAAAGAATAACCCAGGTTGCCCTGGAGCAGGGACGTCAGCCACTTGACATACCGGACATGGATGGGGTCATCCATGCCCAGCTGACGCCGGAGGTTCTCCCGGACCTCAACCGGGACGTTGGGGTTGAGGGCCAGCTCGGAGAATGGGTCGCCGGGGGCCAGGGACAGGATGACGAAAATGACCACGCTGATGCCCAGCAACGTGGGCACCGCGATGATAAGCCGCCGGATAAGATACTTGGTCAACGACCGCCTCCGGCGATTTTACGTTAGCTTGTCCGGTACCAGTAAGCAAGCTTCCAGAGATTAGAATCCCAGGTCGTCAGGTCCATCCCCCGCAGGTTGCTTTTGGCCGCGGCCTGGCCGTTGCGGTTGACGACCGGGATGACCACCACGTCGTCGATGACCATCTGGTTCATCCGCTTGAAGAGCTCGGCCCGCTTGACCGGGTCCATCTCGGTTCGGGCCTGCTGCCAGAGCCGGTCGTACTCGGGATTCTGGTAGCGCTCGATGTTCCGGCCAGACCAGTTGTTAGCCTTCTGGGCAACCTGCCAGGAGCACCACTTTTCCGTAAACGCCTGGGGGTCGGGCGAGCCCGGTCCGGTCGTATACATCTGCATGTCGGCGTAGAAGTGAGAATAGGTGTCGGGGTTGCCGGGGTCGCTGGAGAAGAAGACATCGGAGACGACGGCCTTGAGCTCGACCTCGACACCAATGGACTCCAGGTCCTTTTTGATGATGGCCTGAGTCTTCTGCCGGACCGGGTTAACCGAGGTCTGGAAGAGGACTTTCATTCGTTTGCCGTCCTTCTGACGGATGCCGTCCGGACCCCGCCGCCAGCCGGCCTCATCCAGCATCCGGGCGGCCTTTTCAAGGTTAAACTCCCACTTACCCCCTTCGGGGACGTACTTTTTCGGGTTAAAGCCCATGTAGATGCCGACTTGACCACCGCCGCCGTACAGCTCGTCGACGATGAGCTTTCGGTTGATGGCGTAACTGAAGGCCTTGCGCACCTGCGGGTCGCTGAAGAAGGGATGCCTGGTTTTAATGCTGGAACGCTCGCCGTCGACCTCGGTCCAGGGGTCAGTGTAGTTTAGCTGAATATGTTCGGTGCTGGCGCCCGGATAGTTAATGACCCGCCCGATGCCCATCTTTTCAAGGCTGGCAAGCACATCCCACTCGACCTGCATGTTCCAGGCAAAATCGTACTCGCCGGTCTGGAGAACCGCCCGGGCGGCCGAGGTCGCGTCGCCCCCGCCTTTAAGCTCGAGCCGGTCGAAGAAAGGCCGGTTCGGCACGTGATATTTTTCGTTGATCTCGGCGATGATAATATCTCCGGGCCGAAACTCGACCAGCTTATACGGGCCGGTACCGACTGGCTTGGGTGTATAGGGCGAAT
>JAUQQI010000079.1:3498-20927 GCA_030549955.1 Chloroflexota bacterium | reverse complement strand
CGTCACCGCGCCCAGTAAAGGCCAGGACCTGAGTCCCATAACCCGCAGGGAAATCACCGTAACCGGGACCGAGGCCAATATGTGCCCGGTATACGGCAGTAGCACCACGTAACTTAAGGCGGCACCGAGAAGGGCGATGACCCGCCGGAGGGCCGGCCGGTCAGGCCAGGTTACCGCCGGTGCCGGGCCGCGCCGCCCCTCCTCAAGGGCCGTGGCCACGGCTGAAATGGCCACGAGGGCTCCCACCAGCAGGGGATAAAAGGCGGCACCCGGACGCGACGGGGTCCCGACGGGATAGCGGACTGCCTCGGCCAGATAGACGGCATCCAGGGCAAGGACGCAGCCAACAATTGCGAGGATTTCCCTGCGCATGGCCCGGAGAACCCCGGTTACTGTCGCAGCTTAAGTTGCTTGGCGAGCTCGGCGAAAAACTGATAGTCTTCGGCGAGCATTTTACGGAGCTGGTCGGGGGTAACGTCCGGCCGGGTGAGAAAGCCGTTATCCTTGGCAAATTTCTGGAAGGTTTGGCTGCCAATGGCCTGCTTGAAGGTTTCGTGGAGCCGTTGAACCCGCCCCCTGGGCGTATCCTTCGGCGCAGCGACAAAGTAAATCGAGCTGCGGGTTGTTATCTCATACCCGGCCTCTTTGAAGGTACCAACCCGCTCGAAGCCCGCCACCCGCTCGTCCGTATAGGCGGCCAGCAACCGGAACTGGCCGGCGGCCAGCTGGCCAGTCACGGCCCCGGGGTTTACGTTGATGCCGTCCACATCCCCGCTTAACAGGGCCCGAACCGCATCAGCCGCCCCCGGAAACGGGACGCCGGTGATGTTAAGGCCGGCCCGCAGGTTGAGGAGTTCGAGTCCAATGTGGCCGAGGGACCCGACGCCAGAATGCCCAACCTTCACCCGGCCCGGATTCTGACGGGCATAATCGATAAACTGCCTGGCGTCCTGCCAGGGGGCGTCAGCCCGAACGACCAGGAAGAACGGCGCGACCGTGCCGATAATCACTGGCTGCACATCCTGCGGGCCCTTGTAGGGTACTTCGTTTATGTGAGGCACAAGGGTGAGGGCCGGACCGTAGCACATACAAAGGGTATATCCGTCGGGACGGGCCCGGACCAGCTCCGCCGTCGCCACGGCAGCTGCCCCGCCGGGCCGGTTGACGATTTCAAAGGGCTGCGTAAAGTAAGGCTTCATCGCCTCGGCCAGGGCGCGGGCCGTGAGGTCGGCCGGCCCGCCAGCCGAGAATCCCACCAGGAGCGTTACCGGTCGGGTAGCTCGGCGTCTGGGGGGCCGGCTGAACACCGCAGGCGGCAACGGTGAGGGCTATCATGACAGCCACTGCCCTGACGAACGGGATAACGAGAATGGGCGGCCTCATTGTCTGACCTCCTGTTCGACTTAACTGGTGAGCCTGAAAAAACGCTACCCGCGGCGGAGGGTGGCCGTGGCCTCCCTGATGTCAGGCAGCTCGGGCAACGACCACCAGAGCTCGATGGCCCGCTCGACCTCTTCCCCGGCCAGCGACCTCAGCCCATTCGCCCGGAACTTGGCCTTAAGCTCTTCGGGCGTAAGCGGATTCGCCACCGAGCCGCGCATTGTGTGCCGGTTAGTGGACCGGGTAAGTACCCGCCCGTCCTTAAGCCGTACCGTGACCGGCGTTTCGGCTGGGTGTGGTGAGTAGCCCGGGTCCCACTTCGGCGTCACCTTGATTTCAACCTTTCGCAGCGCCTCCCTCAGCTCCGGCCGGGCGAGTTTCTCGTCGTTGAAGCTTTCGACCTCCACCCCTCCGTCGACCAGGGCCGTGGCCACACAGTAATTTATGCTGAACTTGCCCTGAAACGCGTACTCAGGCTCGGGGTAAAGCAAGACGTGGGCAATGCCGGGCAGCCCGTAAACCTCAACCTCCTCAACATCAGCCGCTGCAAACCCGTACTCCCGCATCAGACTCAGGAGCGAGTCCAGGGCACTGTGGTTGCTGCCACAGCAGGGGTATTTCTTGATGACGATTCGCTCCTTCGTAAACCAGACAGTTCCCAGGTCTTTGACCATCGCCCGGGTATCATACCGGCCCTCACCCAGGTAAGCCGTCGCCCAGCCGATGGGCCCGGCCACCGCATCCGGACTCGAAAGCCAGCCCTCCCGGGCCAGCAGCGCCGCCATTACACCGTTCCGGGCGGCCATCCCGGCATGCAAAGGCTTGGTGTGGGTCCCGAAATTCTGAAGGACCCCCGACGGCATTGAGGCCGCAATGCCCAGGGCCATCACTGTCTGCCGTCGGGAGAGGCCCAGCAGACGGCAGGCCGCCGCCGCAGCCCCAAGGGTCCCGAAGACCGCCGTCGAATGAAAGCCCCGCTCGCCCTGGATATAGTTCGCGCCCCTGGAAAGGTGGCAGGCAACCTCAAAACCGATGACGTAGGCGGCTAGAAGCTCCCGGCCCGGGGTGCCGTTAAGCTCGGCCAGGCTGAGGGCCGCCGGCAAAAGGACAGCCGACGGGTGGCCGAAGCCGCCCATGTCGTCGTAATCCAGGGCATGGGCGAGGGTGCCGTTGGCTAACGCGGCCATGGCCGGGGCCGTCTGAATTTCGGTTCCGGCCACGGTGCAGGGCCCAGGTGCGCCCTCCCTCCGGGCGAAGTCGGCGATCATCCGGCCGTGGGGCTCGGCAGCCCCGGCCAGCATGACGCCGACGCAGTCGAAACAGCCGTCCCGGGCGACCCGGTAGCAGTCTTCAGGGATCGACTCCGGGTCCGTCTCCAGAACAAACTCGGCAATGCGTTCTTCGACCTTGCCCATGAAAACTCCTCCCTCGGTTTGTTTCACCGGCTCCGCAGCCGGGGGTCGAGAATATCCCTCAGGGTGTCCCCGAGCAGGTTTATGGCCAGCACCAGCAGGCTCAGGACCAGCCCCGGAAAGAAGGCCATCCAGGGGGCCGTCACAATGTAGGTCCGGGCGCTTCCCGTCATCATCTGGCCCCAGGATGGGGTCGGGGGTGGGGTGCCGAGGCCGAGGAAACTTAACGCGGCCTCGGCGACAATGGCTGAGCCGAGGCTGGCCGTCGCAATTACCATAAGCGGCCCGAAGGCGTTCGGGAGCAGGTGGCGAAGGATAATTCGCGGGTGCGTGCAGCCCACGACCCGGGCCGCCTCGATAAAGGGTTCTTCTTTCACGGCGAGGGCCACCGAGCGAGTAACCCGGGAGGTTCCGGGCACCAGGGCGACGCCCACGGCCAGAATCACGTTCCGGACGCTGGTGCCGAGCATCGCGACGATGGCCAGGGCGAGAATCAGGGTCGGCAGGGACATCAGGGCGTCGATGACCCGCTGGACGAGCAGATCAAACCAGCCCCCGAGGTAGCCCGAAACGAGCCCGATGAACGCCCCGAGGCCCACGCCGAGGACCACGGCCGAGACCCCAACTGCCAGGGAAATCCTGCCGCCGTACATGACCCGGCTCAGGATATCGCGGCCGAAGTCGTCGGTGCCCATGATAAAGGGCCAGCCCGGAGGCGAAAGGACATGGTCGGAGTGGATCGCCTCGGGGTCGAAAGGGGCCAGGACGGGAGCCAGGGCTGCAGCCGCCGAAATTACCCCAATAACCGCCAGGGCCGAAAGGCCCAGCGGCCGGCGGATAACCCGAACCGCAACTCCCGATTCCCACCGGCGCAGTCGGGGCAAGGTCGATTCCAGGATGCCACCGGACCCCATGCTAACTTCCGAGCCGGATTCTCGGGTCGAGCCAGGCATAAATGATGTCAACCGCCAGGTTGATAACGATGACGAAGACCGAGGTGAGCAGGACGTTGGCCTGGAGCTGGGGGTAATCCCGGACTGAGATCGCCCAGAGGGTGAGGCGGCCCAGGCCCGGCAGGGAGAAAATCTGCTCAATGACCACGACCCCGCCGATAAGAACCCCGAGCTGGGCCCCGGCCAGGGTAATAGTCGGGATAAGGGCGTTCTTCAGAACGTGTTTCACGACCACCTGCGGCTCGCTCAGGCCCTTGGCCCGGGCAACCCGCACGTAATCCTGGCGCAGGACCTCGAGGGTCTGGGACCGAACCATCCGCATCGAGAAGGCGGCATAGTAATAACCGAGGGCTAAGGCCGGCAAGATAAACTGCTTGAGATTCTCCGTTAGGTCCTCGGCCGGGCTGATGTACCGCGAGCTCGGGGCCCAGCCGGCCAACACAGCGGGCAGCATTAAAAACATCGTGCCGAGCCAGAACGGCGGGATTGCCAGCCCGGCCACGCTGACAAGCCGGACAACGTAATCCAGCGGGCTCTCCCGGACCACTGCCGAGAGGAGCCCGGTAGGAACCGAAATTGCCAGGGCGATAACAATCGCCAGCAGGGCGAGCTCGGCGGTGACCGGCAGGGCCAGCAGGATCTCCTCGGCGACCGGTTTGCCGGTCCAGAGCGACAGGCCCAGGTCGCCGCGCCCCACGTTGCCGAGCCAGACAAAATACTGGGCCCAGACCGGCCGGTCAAGACCCAGCACCCGGCGCATTTCGGCGGCTTCCGGGGTCTCCCCGGACTCGCCCAGACGCATAGTCACGACGTCCCCGGGAATCAGCCGGATGATGGTAAACACCATCAGGCTGGCCAGGATGAGCACCGGGACGGCCAGCGCCAGCCGACTCACAATATAGCGGCCCATCACGCCTGAACCTTTGCCGGGGTGTAGGCCACAATCCCGGCTTCCTCCAGCTCGTCCACTTCCGCCTCCGAATAGCCGAGCAGACCAGTGAGAACCTGCCGGGTATGCTCGCCCAGGCAGGGCGCCGGGCGCCGAACTTTCCCTGGGGTCCGGCTCAGGCGGAAGGGCCAGGTCCGCTGGAGCTGGGGTCCGCCAACCGGGTGGTCGACCCGGGTGAAGAAGCCCCGGGCCTTAAGATGGGGGTCTTCCAGAAGGTCCCGGCCGTTCAGCACAGCCCCGGCCGGTACCCCGGCTGCCTGGAGAAGGCCCATCACCACCCGCTTGTCATGGCGGGAGGTCCACCCGGCAATCACGGCGTCGATTTCGGCCGCCCGGCGCCACCGGGCCGGCAGGGTCGCGAAGTTCGGGTCGGAGGCCAGTTCCGGCCGCCCCATCACCCGGCAGAGGGCGGCCCACTGATGGTCGTCTTCTACGGCGATGACGACCCAGGCGTCCTCACCCCGGCAGGGGTAGCACCCGTGGGGTACCATCGAGGCGTCCCGGTTTCCGGCCGGCCGCCGGCGGCACCCGTTGACGGTGTAGTCCAGGATGACCTCGCCAAGCATGGCGGTGACCAGCTCCCGCTGGGACACGTCGATGTAAATACCCCGGCCGGTCAGCCGCCGGTACCTGAGGCCGGCAAGGATAATCCCGGCCCCCAGCAGGGATACGACCTGGTCCGGGTAGTTCACGTCGTTGCCTGACCAGACCGGGGAGTCCTCGTCGTAGCCGGTCACCGACATAAGGCCCGAGAGGGCGTCCAGGGTCGACCCGTATGAGGCGTAGCCACTTTCCGGCCCATCGCTTCCCTGGCTCGAAAACGAGACCATGACCAGGTCGGGCTTGACCTTGCGGAGCTCTTCGTAGCCGAGACCCAGGCGGTCCATTACGCCCCGACGGAAGTTTTCGGTCACAACGTCGCTTATCTGTACGAGGCGCAGGAAAACTTCCCGTCCCCGCGGGTCCTTCAGGTCCAGGCTTATGCCCAGCTTGTTGCGGTTGACCACATTGAACGGGGGGCTGGCGTCCCAGGGGCGTTGGGCGTCGGCCGGCGGGGTGAGGCCGCTACCCCAGCTCCGAAACGGGTCCGGATAGCGCCCCGCCTCGACCTTGATGACCTCGGCCCCAAAATCGGCGAGAATCTGGGTCGCCGCCGCCCCGGCGGTGATGATCGTCAGGTCGGCAATGCGGATTCCGGCCAGCGCCCCGGTCACGGTCCTCACCTCCCGTCGGAGGTCCCCGTTCCCTGGCCGGGGTTGGGCTGGCCGCTCAGAAACCGCTGGATCCCTTCGGCGGCCGCGGCCGTCTGGGACCGGATGACAATCCCGGTCCAGATGCCGTATTCGATGCCCCGGGACCAGTCCATATAAGGAATTTCCCGGATGGCCCGCTTGGAGTAATCAAGGACGACCGGGTCAAACTGGCAGATGTGCCGGGCAAGCTCCTCGGCCCGGGGTATGAGCTGGTGGTGGGGGACGACCTCGTTCACGATGCCCCAGCGCTCGGCCGTGTAGGCGTCGATGCGGCGGGCCGTCAGGATAAGGTAGCTATAATGCTTAGGCAGGATCCGGTGGATAGTTGCCGGCCCGGCCAGCCCCGGAAACGTCCCGAAACCGACCTCGGGCATGCCGAACTCAGCCCGCTCGGACGCAATCGCCAGCTCGCAGTTGTGGACCAGGGTCAAACCACCGCCGAGGGCGTAGCCGTTCACGGCGGCGATGAAAATCGCCGGGTGACGCCGGATAATCTCCTGGGTCTCGAACCACGAGTTGCTGCCCCAGGCATACTGGCGCTCCCGGACCCCGGCCTCGCGGAGCTGGCGCTGTTCTGAAAGGTCGATGCCCGAGCAGAAGGCCGGCCCTGCCCCGGTGACGATAATGACCTTGCAGTCGGCTTTGGCGTCGTCCAGGGCCGCCCAGAGCTCCTGCTGGGCGGCCCGGCTCATGGCGTTGCGCTTTTCAGGGCGGTTCAGGGTAACGATCGCGTACCCGTCCTTCTTCTCCATCAGGACCAGGTTTCCATATGCTCCCACGGTCGTTCCTCCTGGAATCGCTACTTATCGAGCCATACGTAGTGAAAGGCCAGGCCCCGCTCCGGATTCTCGGCCGGCACCCAATCTTTGACATAGGGTCGCCAGACCTCGAAGCCGTTGCTGCGGGGCAGGTCGAGAATGTAGCACCGGGTTGCCAGCTCCCGCTGAATGCGGGCATAGAGTTCCTTGCGCTTCTGGACGTCCATTTCCCGGCGGGCCTCCTCAAACATCCGGTCCAGGTCCGGGCTCCCCCAGCCGCCGAAGTTGCGGGAGGCCCTGGTGTGGAACAGGGCATAGGTGAAGTCTTCGATGTCCCCGAACGGGGCTAGGGCGAAGGCGATGGCCTCAAAATCGCCCCGGTTCCGGGCGTTCAAAAAGGCCCCGTACTCGACGTCGGCGATATTCATCCGGACGCCGATGCGCTTGAGCTGTTCGGCGACGACCTGGGCCTCCTTCTGGGTATAGCGGTAGACCGTCTTGCACTCGAACTCGAACCCATCCGGGTAGCCGGCGTCCTTCAGGAGCTGGCGGGCCTTTTCGTAGTTGGGCGAGTCGCTTAAGGGAAGCTGTTCGTAGGGCACCGCCCAGTCGCCCAGGGCCGGCGGCACGGCCCGGTGTTTGTAACCCTGGCCCCGCCAGACCACCTTGATGACCTCTTCCTGGTCGATCGCGTACCAGAGGGCCTGTCGGACCCGGATATCGTCGAAGGGCTTGCGGCGGACGTTCAGGCCGATGCCGTTCATCTCGGCCCGGCTGAAGACCAGGCTCTGGAGGCCCGGAATCGACCGGCGGAGGTTCTCGAATTCGTCGACGTTGGCCGGGGTATAGATGTCGAGCTGGCCGGCAGTGAAGGCCGCCAGCTGGGCCGAGGCGTCGGGAATGATTCGGATTTCGATGGTTTCCACGTAGGGAAGCGGGGCGCTGAAGTAGTCCGGGTTTCGTTCGAAGACGAACCGGACGCCCCGCCGGTATTCTTTGAGCCGGTAGGGGCCAGTTCCGACCATCACCTGCTTCATATCGCCCCGCTCTTCGATGACCCGTTTCGGGCCAATGCGGGTATAGGCCGCCGCGACCGGATTGATAAAGGCGGCATACGGTTCCCGCATCCGCACCTGCAGGGTATAGCGGTCCACAGCCTCGGCGGCCTCCACCGGCTCGAAAGCATAGGCCCGCTGGAACTGCGGGTCCCGGGTCCGGATCCGGTTAAGGCTGAAGGCCGCATCCTCGGCGGTAAGTTCCGTGCCGTCATGGAACCGGACGCCCCGGCGCAGTCTGAAGACATAGGTCAGGGGGTCGGTCTGCTCCCAGCTTTCGGCCAGGTCGGGCACCGGGGTGTTCGCGCCGGGGCTTCCCGGCGGGTTCCCCGGCCGGATGTCGTACTTGAGGAGACCGTTGTAGACCAGCCCGCAAATCCATTGCAGGGAGCTGGTTGTCTGCATGTGGGGGTCCAGGTCCGGCGGGTCGTCGGGCAGGTACCAGTAGAGGGTCCCGCCCCGTTTCGGCTGACCGGCGGTCCCCTGGTTCGATGGCGCCTGGGCCGTTCCGGCCGGCCGGCAGGCGGCCAGCAGGCCGAGGCCGGCAACCCCGCCGATAAACTCCCGCCTTGACAGGCCTCTCTCAAACAGGCTGTTCGTCATAGCTGCCCTCCCCGATCAGACCACGCCCCGCTCCCGGAGGGCGGCCACCTCCGCCGCTGACAGGCCGAGCAGGGTCGTGTAAACTTCCAGGTTGTGCTCCCCGAGCAGGGGCGCCCGGTTGACCGTCGGCCGGTATCCGCCCAGGACGAAGGGGACCCCGGGATAAAGGGCCGCGCCGGTGCGGGGGTGGTTCACCCTGGTGAAGAAGCCCCGGGCCCGGTACTGGGCCGAAGCCGCCAGGTCGGCCGCATCGGCCACCATGCCGACCGGGATCCCGAGGGCCTGGGCGGCGTGGTAAACCTGCTCTTTAGTCCGTTCGGCGGTCCAGGCGGCGAGGACCTCCCGAAGCTCCGCCCGGTTTGCGACCCGACCCCGCCGGTCGGCAAACTTCGGGTCGGCCAGGCGCGGGTCACCCACCAGCTCCTTAACTGCCGGCCAGTTCCCGTCCTGATAGACGAAGGCGACAAATCCGTCCCGGCAGGGCAGGACCAGCCACTGGGACTGCTCGCCCCCGCGCCGCCGGACCCGCCCATCACTCTGGTAATAGACCGGGGACTTCCACTCGAGAAAGGCCACGGCCTCGTGGGCGGAAATCTGGATGTGCTGACCGGTGCCCGTAAGGTCCCGATGCCAGAGGGCAATCATCGTCCCCGTGAACGCGGCCAGGCCGGTGGCATACTGGGCCTGGTAGCCGCCGAGCCGGACTGGCTCCCGGTCCGAATCGCCCACCATGTTGAGCAGGCCCCCCAGGGCGAGCAGGACGAGTTCCCCGTCCAGATAGTCCCGGTAGGGGCCGGTATCTCCGAAAGGCGTAACCGAGGTCATGATAAGCCCGGGGCCGCCCCGGGCCAGAACCCCGTAGCCGATCCCCAGCTCCTCAGCCCGACCGGGCCCCAGGCTCTCGACGACGATGTCAGCCGCTGCCGCCAGCCGGGCAAAAAGTTCGGCCCCGGTCGGACTCGTCAGGTCGAGGGTAATCCCGCGCTTTGAGGTGTTGAGGTAGAGAAAGAGCAGGCTCGATTCCGGGTCAACCTGGCCCCGGAGAAAGGGCCCCCGGCGCCGGCACGGGTCGCCCGCCGGCGGCTCGACCTTGATGACGTCGGCCCCGAGGGCGGCCAGGAGCTTGCCGCAGAAAGCCCCGGCGATATCTCCGCCGACTTCGACCACCCGGACACCGCCGAGGGGTCGCGGAAAACCCAGTGTCCCCCCGACCTGGTCCATCAAAGCTCCTTGAGGTCGGTGATAACCCGGGCCAGCTGCTTTTCTTCGGCCGGCCCGAGGCTTTCTGGCAGAGGGAAAGTCAAAGTCGTCACCAGGCCGCCCAACCGGGCTTTTATCCGGGGGACAATCTCATCCCAGGTTCCGGCCGTAACGAACTCGTCCAGCACCTCATCGCCGACCTGCCGGGGCATCTCGTCCCAGCGGCCCTGGACCGAAAGCTGGTGGAGGCGGGCGCCCAATTCGCCCAGGCCGTGGAGCTGGAGGACCGCCGAATACGTCCGGGTCGAGGCGTAAAAGGCGACCCGTTGCCGGTAGGCCTCCCGGGCCCTCTTCACGTCTTCGGCCCGGGGGCCCGTCGCAATAAATCCACCGCCGATGATTTCTACCGTTGCCGGGTCCCGCCCGGCCCGACGGGCGCCGGCCCGCACACCCGGCAGAATCACTTCCCGCAGGGAGCGGGGACAGGTCAGACTGTGAAGCATGAGGCCGTAGGCGACCTCGCCGGCCAGCCGACACATCGGGCGTCATTAGGGTGAGCCGGTAGTGCTCCCCCTGGAAGTTGAGCGGCCGGCCGTTCTGCCAGCAGTCCCAGAGAGCCCGGAGGGCCAGGACGTATTCCCGCATCCGGGGGCCCGGCGCCGTCCAGGCAAACCCGAACCTCCGCTCGATGTGGCCTTTGACCTGGCTGCCAAGGCCCAGGAAAAACCGGCCCCCAGAAAGCTGCTGGAGGTCCCAGGCCTGGTAGGCGAGGACGGTCGGGCTCCGGGGAAAGGCCAGGCTGAAGGTGCCGACCCGGATCTGACGAGTGGATAGGGCGGCGACGGCTGCGCAGACCACCGGGTCGTGGGTTATTTCGCTGAACCGGATACCGTCGAAGCCAAGCCGCTCGGCCAGTCGGGCCATTTCCGGCACGGTCGAGACTGGTTCCCTTGAAAAGACGCAAATGACCTTCACGGCGGATTTCCGGCTAACGGATGGGCCTGAATTTCGGGATGGTGAACTCCGGGGTTATGTCGTCGTAAACGACTTCAACGGGCATATCGCACCGGATTTCCCCCTGGTCGCAATCGACCAGGGTCGACATCAGCCGAGGGCCTTCCTCGAGTTCGATAAAGGCCACCACGTAAGGGATGTCATTGGCAAACGACGAAAAATACCGCTGGTGAAAGACGACCCACGACCAGACTTTGCCCCGGCCGCTCAGCTTTACCCACTCGAGCCGGTCCGAAAGACAGCTGGGACAGTACACCTTGTTGGGTGGAAAGAAGATGTGACCGCATTCCTGGCACCGGGGCAGACGCAGCTCGTGCTGGCGCAGGTATTCCCAGTACGGCGCATCAATCGCAGTCGGTTGGGGAAGGGGCTTTTCGTAGGCCATGGCAACGACGTCTACCTCCGGGTCATGATGTGGGCGGCACAGATGGGGGCGGGGCAGATGTACATGGCAACCTGGCAATTCGGGACCTGCCGGTCGCCGGCCTCGCCCCGGAGCTGGCGGATGTTCTCGGCGTGGAGGCCGAACCCCTGCATGTAGCTTTCGGACGTGTGGCCCCCGCTGGTGTTCACGGGCAATTCGCCACCGAGCGAGATGCGGCCGTTCTGGACGAACTGGAAGCCTTCGCCGTATTTGCAGAAGCTGGCCCCTTCCAGACCGAAAATCACCGTCGGCGTGAAGTTGTCGTAAATCTGGCAGACCTGGATATCCTTGTGGGTGAGGCCGGAAGCACCGAAGACGGCTTCGGCACAGCGGCGGACGCCATCCCGGAAGAAGTCATCGACGGTGTAAAAGAACGTCAGGTCAGTGCAGGTGGCCGTGGCCGTCAGATAAACCGGCGGCTTGCGCAGGTCCCGGGCCCGCTCAGCGCCCGTCAGGATGAGGGCCACAGCCCCATCGTTGATGAGACAGTAGTCGTAAAGGCGCAGGGGGGCAGCGATGTAGCGGGACGTCAGGTAAGTTTCGAGGGTCAGGGGGTCCCGGAAGACGGCTTTGGGATTCAGGCCGGCGTGGCGGCGGTTTGAGGTCGCGACCGCCGCCAGGTGCTCCTCCCGGGCGCCGTACTCGTGCATATAGCGGCGCCACATGTGGGCTACAGCCGCCCCCGGCGAGGTCATGCCGTAAAGGACGTCATAAGGGGAACTGCCTTCCCCTTCGCCGCCGTAGGTGGCCCCGACTGACCGGCCGTCGTTGCCGTAGACTACTGCCACGGTGGAGCAGAGGCCGCTGCAGATGAGCATTGCGGCGTACTGGACGGCCAGGGCTGACATCCGGCCTTCCCCCCGGAAGGTGTTCGCCGCCCGCAGATACCGCAGCCCCACCATGTCGGCGAAGAGCTGGTAGCTCGGAATGCGAACCAGGATCAGGCCGTCAATTTCGTCCTTGTTAAGGCCGGCATCGTCCAGGGCCGCTTTGAACGCTTCAACTCCCAGGGTGTACTGGTTTCGCCTCGGGTCCTTCGTCCGGTAAAGGGCCCCGTAATTGGTGTCCCCAACCCCCACAAAGCAGACCTTATCTTTGAAGTCGTAGAGGGTCATTTGTGCCATCGTGCGTGCTCCGGTGCTTGATTAAAAGTTCGGCCTCAGCTTTCGGCGAGCCAGACATCCTCGTGCCGTTCGGTCAGGTAGTAGCTGGGCTGCCGGTAAAAGTTTCGAACCCGGTTCCACCACAGCCACCAGTTGACCCGGTAGGCCATAACCACCTTGACAACGTTGACCAGGGCCAGCCGCTCCAGCTCCCAGACGAGCTGTTTGCGCTGGTTTGCGTCCATGGTTTGGGACTGCCGGATAAACAGGTCCTCGAGCTGCGGCAGGCAAAACTTCGAGTAGTTGCGTTCGGAATCGCACAGATATGACTGGCCGAAGACGGCGTCCGGGTCGTCGACAGCCGCGGAGTAGCTGCCGCCGAAGAGTTCGAATTCGCCCCGGTTAAGCCGGTCGTAGAAGGCGGCCGACTCCTGGACGTCGAGGGTCACATCGATGCCGATTTTTGCGAGCTGATCCTTGAGGAAAACGGCCGGAGCTTCGAACTGGGCGCCCTTTCGGGTAAGCATCGTGGCCTTAAAGCCGGACCCGAGGCCGGCCTCAGCCAGGAGTCGCCTGGCCTGCTCGATTTCCTGGGCCTTGTTCGGGGAATAGCCCGGTAACTTTTCAAGCTCGGCCCGGGGCAGGGCCCACTGGCTGTCAGGCCGCAAAATGCCCCCGGCGACACCCTCGCCCTGGGTCAGGACTTTCACGGCGGCGGTCCGGTCGATGGCCAGGGAGGCGGCGAGCCTGACCCGCGGGTCATCCCAGGGCCTCCGGCGGGCGTTCATCTCCATGGCGTAGTTGCTCATAATGGTGAACTTCTTAACGGTGGCTTTATCGGCGTACCGCTGGGCAACCTCGTCGGCCTCGGCCTTGTTCTCGGTCCGGTAGACGTCGAGCTGACCCGAGAGGAACGCCGCAATGCCTGTATTGGGGTCGGGCACGATGAAGAATCGTATCCCGTCCAGGTATGGCAGACCCGGAACGTGGTACTCCGGGTTGCGCTCCAGCTCAATGCTGACGCCCCGGGTGTAGTTTTTGAGTTTAAAGGGTCCGGTCCCCACAACCGTTTTCTTCGGGTCGCCCTGCTCCAGCAGGTCCTTCGGGTAAATCACATTCCAGCCCTGGGCAATATTCGCCAGAAAGGAGGCGTTGGGCCGCTTGAGGATAAACCGGACCGTGTAGTCGTTGGGGGTTTCGATGCCGCTTACGGCGTCAAAGACGCCCTTACGGGGGCTGACCACGTTATTTGGCGGCCAGATGATCCGCTCGAAGCTTGCTTTGACGTCCTCGGCCTTGAACGGCTTGCCGTGATGGAATTTGACCCCCTGCTTGAGATAGAAGGTGTAGACTTTGCCGTCAGAGCTTACGTCCCAGCGTTCGGCCAGGTCCGGGATGACCTTGGTGTGGTCCTTCGGGTCGTACTGGACCAGCAGGTTGTAGCACGGGGATGCCGGGTGAAGGGTCTGGTAGGTCGACTCCTGGTGGGCGTCAAAGCTCGGCGGGTCGCCCCCGACCCACAGGTTCAGCACCCCGCCCCGGCGGGGCTGGTCCCCGGCTGGGGCCTGGCCAGAACCCTGCTGGGCGGCCTGGGGCGCGCAGGCCCCGAGGATGGCCCCGGCGCCGGTCAGCACCAGACCGCCGAGGAACTCCCGGCGGGACAATCCTTTCCTGGACACCAGCATTGTCACACTCCTTTCAGGCGACTCCGCCGGTCTCGGCTTCCCAGCCGAGCTCGGCAGAGACCCGCCGCGTTGCCGCCAGTAAGGCGCTTATGTAGTAATCCCGGTGCCGTTCGAACCGGTGGGTCGGCATCGAAAGGCCGATGGCCGCCACCACCAGGCCGAGGCTGTTCTTAACCGGCGCCGCCACGCAGCAAACATTATCGAAGGCCTCCATCAGGTTGAAAGCGTACCCCTGCCGCCTGACCTGCTCAAGCTCGGCCTGGAAACGCTGTTTGTCCGTAATTGTGTTCCGGGTAAACCGGTCGAAGCCGGCCGCAGTCCGAAGCAGGGCCTGGGCCTCGGCTGGCGGCCGGTGGGCCAGGAGGACCTTGCCCACCGCGCTGCAGTGGAAGGGCAGGGGCGTGCCGATGGGAACCGCCGATGCGAAGCGGCCGCCGGCCCCCGGCTGCCGTTCGATGAAAATCACGTGGCCCCGCTCCAGAACCGCCAGGTTAACGGTCTCGCCGGAGGTCTTTGCCAGGTTGTCGATGGCGGGCCGGGCAATGCCGGCGATACCGCTGCTGGTCAGGAGGACACTCCCGAGGGCGAGCGTCCGCCACCCGAGCCGGTAACGGCTGTTCGGCAGCTGTTCAAGGAGACCGATGGTTGCGAGGGAACGGAGCAGGGCATGGGCACTTGATTTCGAGACTTGGAGGGCGCGGGCAACCTCGGTCACCCCCCATTCGGGGTGGTGCTCATCAAATAAATCCAGTAACTGGCCTACCCGGCGAATCGTTCCTAACATCCGGATGCCCCGCGTGCAGTGTCTGGCCAATTCTGACCGATCCCGGTGGGCCCGTCAACCGGCTCGTTCGTTATTAGCGAACATGGATGTTGAACGGCGGGGCTCGCTTGAAGTAATCTTGGGTATCAACCGGGTCTGCAGAGGCCCGAGAGCAGGGGGCGCAGATGGCAGCTTTTGTCGAGGGCCGGGCTGCCCGGCTTCCGAGCCGGCGGGAGTTTCTTTGGGGGGCCCTGGCTCTGGGCTTGACCGCGGTCGGCGTTGCTGGGTGTCGGACGGAAACGGCCGGCGAGCGCGGCCAGGTCCCGGCGTCGACCGGACCCCGACGGGGTGGGACGTTCTCGAGTCTGGCCGCCGCCGACCCACCCAGCCTTGACCCGTACGCGAGCGGCAGCCAGGGGCAGGCCGAGTTTTCAGCCTTCTCGTACAGCCGACTCTTTATGCTCAAGGCCGGCCCGGGTGTGCCCCGCGGGTCGCTGGAGGTGGTGCCCGACGCGGCCGAATCGGTCGAGGTTTCCCCGGACGGCCTCGCTTACACCGTTCGCCTCCGTAAGAACGTTGTTTTCCACCCGCCCCTGGACCGGGCCCTCACGGCCGAGGACGTCGTCTTCAGCTGGAATCGGCTTACGGGCAAACTGCCGGGCACCACGCCCAGCGTCCGGGCCGAGGATATCCAGATGGTCGAGACGGTCACGGCCGTCGACCAGTATACGGTGGTCTTCCGGCTCAAGAACCCGTATCCGTTCTTTCTCCAGAAGCTGGCTGACCCGAAAGTCCTGTTCATTATGCCGAAAGAGACCGGGACCGTCTTTAACCCGGCCGAAAAGGTCGTTGGTTCGGGCCCCTGGGTCCTTGTAGAGTTTGTGCCGGGGAGGCTGGCCCGCTTTAAACGTCATCCGAACTGGCACCTGGGGCCTGACCGGCCCTACATCGACGAGGTTGTTGTCAACGTCATTCCCGAGTACGCGACCCAGCTGAGCCAGTTCCTCGGTGGGAACCTCGACTGGGCGACAGTTCAGGGGCCTGACCTCAAGCGGGTCGTGGATACGGTTAAGGGCGCCCAGATTTATGAGCGGCCCCCGTATCCCCTCAGCGTGCTTAACTTCTCGCCCAGGGAGTCCCGGTGGGAAGACGAACGGCTCCGGTGGGCGGTTTCGATGGCCCTGGACCGGGACGCGATGCTGGATGCGGCCTGAGTCGGGAGACGGCGTTAAAGAGCTCGAGAACCAGGGCTTTAAGGTCTATCGCTACTGGCACAGCCACATCCCGGCGGCGTTTTCGGAGTACTGGGTTGACCCGAAGGGGGCTGAGATCGACCGGGATGCGGCCCGGTACCTCCAGTACAATCCCGACGAGGCCCGGCGGCTGGTTCAGCAGGCCGGGGGCGGATTCAGCACCGAGCTCCACTTTGCGGCGGCCAACTCCCGCTACGGGGAGCCCTACCGGATAATGTCCGAGCTCATTGTCCAGTACCTGGGCCGGATTGGCATAAACGTCCGGGCCGTGGAAGAGGATTACAACTCGGTCTTCATTCCCCAGACGGCCCGGGGTGAATTCAACGGCCTGATGTGGATTCCGCAAACCCGGGTCGACCCATTCGCCTACCTGGAAACCCAGTATCTCATAACAACTAACAGGATGTACGGCCGCTGGAATGACCCGCCCCTCCGGGACCGGGTCCGGCAGATTCAGGCTCTCGTTGACCGGGACCGACTCCGCCGGGAGATCCGGGCGATCCAGAACGACCTGCTCAAGAAAATGTACGTGGTGCCGATGCCGTACGGGGCCGGCCTGACCTTTACCGCCTACCAGCCGTGGGTCAGGAACGCCGTCGACTACCAGACCTTCGGTCAGGGCTGGCCGGCCGAGTGCCTGCCATATTACTGGCTTGACAGGTAAGGACGGACGCCGGGGTGGGACGCTATCTTCTGACCCGGGTTGCCCTCGTTCTGCCAACCCTGCTCGGGGTTACCCTGGTCGTTTCGGTTGCGGTTCGGCTGCTGCCGGGCGATATCATCGACCAGATCGCCGGACCTGACGTGGCGTATGTCAACCCGGAGACCCGGGCCGCCCTCGAGCGGCGGTTCGCCCTTGACCGGAGTATTGTCGAGCAGTACGCGAACTGGGTGGTTGACCTTGCCCGGGGCGACCTGGGCCGGTCATTAATTAGCGGCCGGCCGATCGCCTCGGAACTCCTGGGCCGGATTCCGGCCACTATCCAGCTCGGGGTGATGGGGCTCGCCTTCGCCCTGGCCATCGCCCTGCCGGTTGGAATCCTCTCGGCCGTCTACCGGGACGGCCCCGTGGACTTCCTGGGCCGGAGCCTGGCCATACTCCTGCTGGCCGCCCCGAGTTTCTGGCTCGGCCTCATGGCCATAACTTATGGATTTATTCTCTTCGGCTGGACGCCGCCCCTGCGCTACCACGAGCTCTGGGAGAATCCGGCCGCCAACCTCAATACCCTGTGGGTTCCCGCCCTGATCCTGGGCGCCCACGTCTCCGGCCGGCTGATGCGCCTGACCCGGACCACTGTCCTGGAGGTGCTGGGGGAGGATTATGTGCGGACGGCCCGGGCCAAGGGCCTCCGGGACCGGGCGGTCATTATCGGCCACACCCTGCCGAATGCGCTGATCCCGGTGGTGACCGAATTCGGCCTCCAGGTTCGGCTCCTCATCGGGGGGACCGTGGTCCTCGAACGGATCTTTTCGATTCCGGGCATGGGCAATTATCTCCTGACCTCCATCCAGCAACGGGATTACCCGGTGGTCCAGGCGATAGTCCTTCTTACCGGGGTGATTGTCGTCCTCAGCAACCTGGTTGTCGACCTGCTCTATTCAGTCCTCGACCCGCGAATTCGTT
>JAUQQI010000079.1:1846-3488 GCA_030549955.1 Chloroflexota bacterium | reverse complement strand
CTGCTTCGCCCGGCCGTCCGGCGCGCCCGGGGCTGGGTCTGGCTGGTGCGGCTGGCCCGGACGAAGCCCCTTGGGGTCTTCGGGGGCGTGGTGGTCATTGCTATGCTGGCTGTGGGGATTCTTGCCGACCAGCTCGCCCCGTACAGCTATGACGACTTCGACCCGGCCCGGCGGCTTCTGCCCCCGACGGCCGCGTTTCCGTTCGGTACCGACGAGCAGGGCCGGGATGTCCTGAGCCGGGTAATTTACGGGGCCAGGGTATCCATGGTCGTGGCGGTCGGGTCGGCCATTGTCGCCACCGTCGTCGGGTCGGCCATCGGGACGGCCTCGGGCTACTTCGGCGGGGTGGCAGACCTGGTGACCCAGCGGGTTATCGACGTCTGGCTCGCCTTCCCGGGTCTGATTTTTGTCATCTTCCTGGTCGGAATTCTTTCGAACAGTTTTCCCGTGCTTATTCTGACCATCGGGCTACTGTACGCGGCCGGGTCGTCGCGGGTCGTTCGGGGGGCGGTGCTGGCCGTCCGGGAGAGCCTCTACGTCGAGGCGGCCCGGGCCCTCGGCGCCCGCCACGGCCGGATCCTCCTCCGGCATATCATCCCGAATGTCATGGCCGTGATTATCGTTAATACATCGGCCCAGCTTGGGAGTATTATCCTGCTGGAGTCTTCCCTTTCGTTCCTGGGCTTCGGCCCGCCCCCGCCGTTCCCGAGCTGGGGCCGGATGCTTTCGGAGGCCCGGAACCAGATGGTCTACCACCCGAACCTGATGCTCTTTCCGGGCCTAGCAGTGACCCTGGCCGTCTTCTCGTTCAACATGTTCGGGGATGCCGTTCGGGATATACTCGACCCCCGGCTGCGGGGCCGCTGAATTTCAATCGGGGAGCTAAAACCATGGGCGCAACCGTCGAGCTGGCCGAGTTCGTCGCCGCAACCGATTTTGGCCAGCTACCCGTCGGTCTTGTCGACCGGGCAAGGGTCTATATCCTTGATAACCTGGCTGCCGGGTTTATCGGGTCGGTTCAGCCCTGGTCGGTGATGGTTGCCGACCTGGTCCGGGAGCTTGGGGGTGTTGGGACGTGCTCGGTTTTTAACCAGCCCTGGCGGGCGGACCCTGGCAGGCGTACACCTCCCGGGCGACCCTGGCAAACGGGGTCATGATGGGAGCCTTCGAGGCCGAGCACGTCGGCCACGTGGCCCACCCGAGCGCGACGGTTTTTCCGGCGGCCCTGGCCCTGGCCGAGCAGCTCCGCGCCGACGGGAAGACATTTCTCACAGCCATGCTTCTCGGCTACGAGGTGGTCTGCCGGGTAGGCGAGGCCCAGACGGCAGCCACCGAGCGGGAACGCGGCTTTCACAACCCGGGGGTAAATGGGGCCTTCGGGGCCGCGGCCGCGGCCGGCAAGCTGCTGGGCCTCGATGGCCGGCGGCTTGCCTGGGCGCTGGGAATTGCCGGGTCCCACGCCTGCGGCCTGGTCGAATTCGCCTGGGAAGGGGCGATGACGAAGCGGATGCACCCCGGGCGGGCGTCCCAACTTGGCCTCGAATCGGCCCTCCTGGCAGCCAGGGGTTTCAGCGGGCCGACAACCGTCCTTGAGGGCCGGTTCGGCTACCTTAACGCTTACTCGCCGAATCCCCGGCCGGAA
>JAUQQI010000079.1:0-1810 GCA_030549955.1 Chloroflexota bacterium | reverse complement strand
TACGGCCGGTCTCGGTCATGACTGGCTGGCCGCTAACCTGACGATCAAAGCCTATCCCTGCCACATGCTCAGTCAGGCGCTGGTGCATGCCATCTGCGGCTTTAAGGCCCGGACCCGGATTGACCCCGGGAAGGTTGACCGGATCGTAATTGTCGGGGTGTTTCACGCTGGCCTCGAGCGGCATCTAGACCCGGCGCCCCGGACGGTCCTGGGTGCCCAGTACAGCATCCCGTTCACCGTCGCCGCAGCGGTCTGCTACGACCTTTCGGACCCGTTTGTTTTCACCGAAAGCCTGCTTTCCGACCCGGCAGTGGTCGAGCTGGCCCGCCGGGTCGAGGTCCGGCCGGAGGTTGACCGGGGGCAGGGCTGGGTGCCCCACGGCGGTCACCGCATCGTCATCCAAATGGGCGGGGAGCGGTATGAGCTGGTGGCCGACGGGTTTCCCGGCGGGCCGAGCCGGCCGCTGGACTTTGCCGGGGCGGCCGAAAAGCTTTACCGCTACGCCGGGCCGGTGATCGGGCGGCCCACCTGCGAGGAGCTGGTCGGGCTCGTCGGCCGCATTGATGAGCTTGCGGACGTGGCCGACCTGGCCCGGGCCATCGGCCGGTCAGTGGATACCAGACCGGAGGAGCGTTGAAAACGATGACCCATCATTACACGGCCGAGCTTGCGGCCTTTGTTGCTGACCTTAAGTTCGAGTCCCTACCGGCGGCAGTGGTTGAGCACGCCCGGCTCCTGGCCCTGGACACTTTCGGGTGCGGCCTGCTGGGAAGCCGGATGCCCTGGGGCCGGCTCCTGCTTGAGACCCTCCGGGATGCAGAGGGGGCCGGCGACGCCCTGGTCTGGGGGACGGATGTCCGGCTGAGCGCCCCCAGCGCGGCGCTGGTGAACGGGACGGCCGTCCACGGGTTCGAGCTCGACGACGTCGGCCCCGGCGGCCACAACGGGTCCGTCGGGCTCACCTCGGCCCTGGCCCTGGCCGACCACTTCGGGGGCGTTTCCGGGAAAGACTTGATAGCGGCCATGGTAGCCGGCATTGAGGTCGCGGCCCGGGTTCAGGAGTGCATTGGCCGAACGCCCCAGGTGAAGAATGGCTTCCACGGGCCGGGCCTGCTGGGCACCTTCGGGGCGGCGGCCGCGGCGGCTAGAGTTCTCGGCCTTAACCGGGAGCAGGTCGTCCACGCCTTTGGCCACGCCGGTCAGCAGGCCGCCGGGCTTATGGGGGTTCAGCACGGCGGGATGGGCAAGCGGCTCCTGGCCGGGAAGGCGGCCCACAGCGGGGTTTTGAGTGGCCTACTGGCGGCCCGGGGCTTTACAAATGTGCCGAACATTTTCGAGTGCGAGTACGGGGGCTTCTGCTCGGCCTTCTGCGGGGGCCAGCAGGTCTACGACCTGGGCAAGCTGGTCGGGGGGCTCGGCGAGGAGTGGTTCACGCCCCGGGTGCTTTTCAAGATGTGGGCCTGCCGGGTGCCGATCCACCCGGCCCTGGAGGCGCTCAGGGGCCTGCGCCGCCAGCACCCGCTCCCGCCCGGGGAAGTCGAGGAGATAACCGTCTGGCTCGACGAGGGGGCGATCAAGGCGGTGGGTTTCCCCTGGACGCCGACGACGGTAACGTCAGCCCAGCTCAACCTGGCGTACTGTTGTGCGGTGTTCCTCATAGAAGATGACGTTTCGGTTGGGCAGTTCACGGAGGCGAAGCTGGCCGACCCACGGGTCCTGGAGCTTACGGCCCGGGTGAGAGCCGTCCATGACCCGGCCCTGGAGGGCGGGCCTGGCCTCGGTCGGCGGGCCCGGGGGGGGGCACGGCCTA
>JAUQQI010000138.1:19344-21433 GCA_030549955.1 Chloroflexota bacterium | reverse complement strand
CGAGAGGGCAATGGTGACGATGGTGGCATATTCGTCCCGACGCTCGGCCTCCGGCCCGAACATCGGGGCGAGAAGACCCTTCTGGATGGCCAGCCCCAGCAGGAAGACCCCAACCATCGAGAGGGGGATGCCAAGAAACCAGAGGCTCGGGCCGAGGCCCAGGGCTACCAGGACGAACTGAGCGTAGCTTCCGAGCATGTAAAATTCCCCCATCGCCCAGTTGACCATCTTCATCAGGCTGTAGATAAAGGTGATGCCGACGGCCATCAGGGCGTATAGGGCCCCCATCATCAGCCCAGCGGCGGCCACCTGCGGAAGCTGACCCATAACAGCTCCTAGCGCTGGAGGGTGCCCGTCTTCATGTCGGGCGGGAACAAAATGGTCGCCTGGTCAACGGGCTGGTTTACGGCCGTGTACTGGAGCAGAAGGAGGGGCTGCCTAACCCGGTGCCAGTCAGCCCCTTCGGCCTTCGGGAAGCTGGCCGAATCGAGGTTCCAGGACTTGAACCGGCCGGTTTCGAGGGCCCTGACGATATCCGGACCCTTCGTTGAACACGCCTGGTTGATGGCCTGTGCGACAACAATAACGTTTCCGAATGCCGCAAAGGAGCTGTAAAGGGCCGGCTCCCGGTGACGGGCCTCGTACTGCTGTTGCATCCACTTGCCGGCATCGGTCAGGGGCTGCTTCGGGTGGTAATAGGCGACAAAGATGATGCCCTTGCCCTGCGGGCCCAGGTTCTGCCAGAACTCGGGCCGAATGGGCACGTCGTAGGAGATGACCATGGGCGTCTGGGGCAGGAGACCAACGTCGTTAGACTGCTTGACAATAAGATAGGCCGGGGCGCCGACGCCGAGGTTGTAAATCAGGTCGGGGCCGAACTCCTTGACCTGCAGGAGCAGGGGCGTCAGGTCGGCGGTCTGGCGGTCGAAGATCCAGCCCCGGACCTCTACCGACGGGGCGACGCGGCTCAGCTCCGACTTGAGGGCGTCGGTGTTGCCGGCCCCGTAATCGGTATTTTCGGCGACGATGGCGACTTTCTTGAAGCCGTATTCCCGGATAAACTGGGCGACGGCGGCCGCCCGGTCGGCCGTAATCGTGTGGGTCTGGAAGACAAAGTTGTAGTGGTTGGACGTGATCCTGGTGTCCGACGATTGGGTGGAGAAGAGGGGGACCTGGAGCTGGTCGGCAACCGGGCCGAGGGCGAGGGTGACCGAGCTATGAAACTGGCCGACGACCGCGACGACCTTGTCCTCGGCCACGAGTTTTCGGAAGCCGGCGACCCCCTTCTCCGGCGTCCCGGCGTCGTCAGCGGTTACGATTTCAACCTTGCTGGTGGGGGCGTTGCACTTCGGCCCCAGCAGCCCGCCCATCACGGAATTGACGTACTCGGCGCCGAGACCTGCGCCGCGGCTGATAAGCTGGCCGGCCGCGGCATCGCCCGGTGGGGAGAGGGGTGTAAGGACCCCGATTTTGACCGGAGGTCCCTCGGATGGGGCCTGGGCACCCGGGGCCGGGGCGCCGCCCGGGGCACAGGCGACCGCTATGATGAGCAGCAAGAGGATCCCGATAAAACCTGCCCGCCTGAGTTCCGAACCCATCAGCGTTTACCTCCTTCGGGAAGTTTCAAACCCACCCGTTAAACCGGCCCGGGAACGTGCCGCCCAGGACCAGGTCCACCAGGTGGAAGATGTGAAAGACCGGCCGCCCGGTCGCCTTCTGAACGGCGGCCGCATAGGGCGGCAGATTGTGGCACTCGAAAAGGATTGCCCCAATATCAGGGGCTTCACGAACCAGGCCTGCGGCCGATTCGACGACCTCAGCCTCGACCCGCTCAGGATCAAGCTCGAGGCCATCTTCAAGAATTGCCGACCGGAAGGCAGGCTGGTCCTCCAGCCCGGCGACAACAACCGGCACCTCCAGTCCGCCGCAGGCCGCGGCCAGGTGCCGGGGGCTGAGGGCCCGGGCGTTGGCCGTAATTATCCCGACCGGACGACCGGTCAGGCGGTAGACCAGGGGGAGAAGCAGAAGGGACGACGCAAAGAACGGCACGGAGAGGGCCCGGGCGATGGTCTCCTGGAAGAGGACCATA
>JAUQQI010000138.1:0-19298 GCA_030549955.1 Chloroflexota bacterium | reverse complement strand
CTGGTTGTGACCGCCCGGACCCCCTCGGCTTCAAGCTCCCGGCCGGCGGCGATGAAGTCCGCGGCCAGGGCCGGGTCCGGGTCGGCGTTGACCACCCGGGGTACGACCGCGCCGGGAACGACCTTGAACCGGACCGGAAGCCGGTAGGAGGTTGCATTGCCGATGTCGCCGGGGATTCGGGGGAAGCGGGTTTCAAGCAAAAGGACCCCAAGGCCAAGGCCGTAAACGTTGCGGCCGCCGGATACTGCGCTCATGCCGGTGCCTCTGTTCTGCCTCGAAGCATCTCGGTAATTATTTGCTGGAGATTTTCTAGAAACCAGCGCCCCGACCCTGACCGGAGTACCCGACCCCCGGCAATGAGGTAACACCCGGACGCAATTTTAACCGATTCGACGACGTTCTGGTCAACCAGCAGGATGGTGATTCCCAGCTCCGACAGTCGGGTAAGGAGTTCGTAGACCTCGGCGGCGACCTTAGGGGCCAGGCCGGCGGTCGGTTCATCCACCAGCACAACCTTCGGCGGAACAACCAGCTCTTTGGCCACCGCCAGCATTCGCAACTGACCGCCACTCAGCAGGGTGGCCCGGGTCCGGCGCAATCCGGCCAGAACGGGGAAGGTCTCGTAGACCCATTCCAGCTGGCGGCGGAGGTCGGCCGGGCGGGACCGCAGAAGCCAGCCCCCCAGGCGGAGGTTCTCCTCGACAGTGAGCTGAGGGAATGTGCTGCCGGCCTGGGGAACGTAGGCAAGGCCGGCGAGTTTGCAGCGGTGGGGCGGCCAGCCGTTGATAACCTGGCCGTCAAACTGCACCTCGCCGGCCCGGGGCGGCACCAGGCCAAAAATCGCCTTGAGCAGGGTCGATTTGCCGGCGCCATTCGGCCCGATGACCGTTGTGATCCCGGTCGGGGTAACTTCAAGGTCGATTCCCCGGAGGATATCGACGCCCGGCAGATAGCCCGCCCGTAAATTGCTGACCCGGAGGACCGGTCCCCTGCCGTTCACAGCGGCTGCCCCAGGTAGGCGTCGATGACGGCGGGGTCAGCGGCCACCGCGTCGAGGGGGCCGTCGGCAATGAGACGGCCCGAAGCCATGACGAGGACGCGCGAAGCGAGGGCCCGGACGGTCGACATCTCGTGGCTGACGAGCAGAATCGTTGCCCCGTGGTCCCGGTTTATCCGGTTTATCAGGCCGAAAATGAGGTCCTTAATGGCCGGGGAGACGCCCGCGAACGGCTCGTCCAGGAGGACGAGCTTTACGGGCCGGTGCAGGAAGGCCTGGGCAAGTTGCAACAGCATGGTCTGGCCGCCCGAAAGGGTCCGGGCCGGGGAGCTGGCAAGGGCTTCCAGGCCGACAGCCGCCAGGGCCTGGTCGACCTCTCCGGCCACCCGGCGCAAACTCCCCGTCCGGTGGTCGGCGGCTGCGACCGTGAGCAGGTTTTCCCGGACGGTCATGTTCTTAAAGACCTTCGGGATTTGAAAGGTGCGGACGACGCCGCGGGCGGCGATTTTAATCGGACCGAGCCGGTCGACTCGCTCCCCATCGACCCGGACCTCACCCGCGTCCGGGGGGTAGAGGCCACTTATGACGTTCAGGAGGGTGGTTTTGCCTGAGCCGTTTGGACCGATGACCGCGCATACCTCGCCGGGGGCGAATTCAGCCGAGAAATTGTCGACGGCCACGAGGCCGCCAAACCGCTTGGTAACGCCTTTAAGAATCAGCCGGGCCAACCTGCAGCCCCCATTGCCCGAATTCGCTTTGAATTTATCAGTGAGGCCAGCGGGTCGTCAACGATGGGACCTGCACCACACCAAGGCGCTGGCTCCGAGCCCAGGACCCCGGGGCAACAGGCCCCGATGGTAGGTGGCCCTCTGAAATCAGCTAATTCAATAAAGGGTTATAAGAATGCTATATAACGAAAAGTATCTTTTCTGAATTGGGCCTTCAGGTCCTGGCCTTTGACTTTTTGGCGGGTTAAGCCCTATACTTTACCCAAGGGTTTACAAACTAGGTTTTCAAAATCTGGTTCTGGAGGTAGTGTCCAATGCCACGCGGTCGTTTGCCGAAGGGGAAAAAGGCCCAGACGGTTCGGCCTATCCGGTCGGTTCTGCGGACGCTCGAGCTGCTCAAGGCCCTTGGGGAGCTCGGGGCACCGGCCGGGATCAGTGAGCTGGCCCGGATGCTCGGTCTTTCCCCAAGCACCGTCTACCGGATTGCCTACACCCTGCAGTCCGAGGGCTTTCTCAGCCAGGACCGGCAGTCCGGCAAGTACGCGATCGGTCCGACCTTTGTGCTGATCGCGGACCGCTGGTCTGGTCGCCGGCTCCTGGAGGCGAAGGCCCGGCCGGTTCTGCGCCGGCTTGCTGATGAGCTGAACGAGTCGGCCGGAATTGCCGTGGGCCGGGACGACAGCGTAGTCTTTACGCTGGCCGAGGAGCCCCGCAACTTCCTCCGGGTTCACCTGCGGGTTGGAACGCCCCTGCCCCTCCACGCGACGGCGGTCGGAAAGGTTATCCTCGCGAGCTGGTCCGACGCCGAGGTTGATGCGTTCTTGCAGAGCCACCCCCTCGAGCGTTATACTGAGCACACCGTTACCTCGCCGGAGCGGCTTCGGGCCGAGCTTGCCCGGATCCGGGCAACGGGTCTTGCCGTGAACGACGAGGAGTTCGTGTCGGGTGTCCGCTGTCTGGCAGTGCCGGTCCGGGATTCGAGCGGCCACGTTGTCGCGGCCATGACAGTCGCCGGGCCGGCGAGCCGGATGACCGGGGAAAAGCTGACCCGTTGTCAGGCAGCCCTGGTACAGGCGGCCCGGGAGGTTTCGGCCGAGCTCGGCTACCGCGGCGGTGATGAAACGGCCGCGGCAGCCCAGGAGGATGTGCTTGCCTGGCTTACGGCGGGCGAAGCTGAATAACTGAGGGCCGCTGGGGGCCGGAGGTATGGGCGACCCGAGCATTGAAGCGTCCCTGGCAGCCAGGCGGCTTCTGGAAGAGGTTGTTGGGGTCCGGCCCGGTCTCGAGGTTTTAATCACGGCTGACACCGGAACCGAGCGGCCGCTGGTCGAGGTTGTCGCCAGCGCGTGTTATGCCCTCGGCGCGAACCCGGTCGTGGCGTATTACCCGATGCGGCCGTACCCGTGTCAGGACCCGCCGGGGGTCATCGGCCGGGCCGCCCGCAGTGCCGAGGTCTGGCTCGACCTTGCGGTCCACTTTTCGATTTACAGTCCCGCCCACCAGGACGCGATCTGCAACGGCTGCCGGTACCTTCTTATCGGGGGGCTCGGGCTTGACAGTCTCGTCCGGCTGGTGGGCGGGGTGGATATCCCGAAACTTCAGGATTTTGGCAGCCGGTTGCGGGAGGTCCTCCGGGGCTCGAAATCCGGCCGGGTGACCTCCCGGTCCGGCACCGATTTCCGGGTTCACACCAGCAACGACCGGTGGGCGCCCCCGGCCAATTTGCGGGGGCGGTCGCTGGTCCTGCCGGGGCAGGCATCCTGGCGGGTTACGGAGGGGTCCATCGACGGCCGGATTGTTGTCGACGCCACCCTCTGGCCGCCCGCCGAGGTCGGCCTCCTGCGGGAGCCGGTTGAGCTGGTCGTGGCGGGCTCGACCATTGTCGACATTCGGGGCGGCCGGGAGGCCCGAATGTTTGCCCGGTGGCTTGACAGCTTCGGCCACCCGGCCATGTATCGGGTCTCCCATTTGACTTTTGGGTTCAACCCGCGGGTTATGCGGCCGACGGGTCGGATCATCGAGGACGAGCGGATTTTCGGCTCCCTCGAAATCGGCATCGGCTCGGCCCGGATGGGTGCCCCGTCCCATGCCGACGGGATTATCCTTGCCCCGACGGTCGAGCTCGACGGGACGGTGCTGATTCAGGATGGATTCTTCGCCCAGGGCGAGCTTGCGGACCTCGCCCGGGGTCTTTTATCCTGACCCGGGATGTTCAGGATTCCGTTCGGAAGGGGCGAGCTGACCTTCGAGACCCCGGCCGGGTGGGAAGTGGATGTGGCCGAGCCGGAGCCGGCGGTCCCCCTTGCCGACCTTGGGTTGGCCCTTGAGGGGGCCTTGCAGGCCCCCGAAAGCTCGCCGCCCCTGGCCGAGCTGGCCCGGGGTGCCCGGCGAGTCTGCGTCGTCGTGACCGACCTGACCCGGCCCTGTCCTGACCGGGAGCTTCTGCCCGGAATTGTTCGTCAGCTCCGGGCGGCCGGGATCCGGGACGACCAGGTCGCGGTGCTGGTTGCCCTCGGGCTCCACCGGCCGATGACCCGGTCCGAGCTCGCCGAAAAGTTCGGGCCGGAGGTGGTTGACCGGTTCACGATAATCCAGCATGAGGCCCAGAATCCGGCCGGACTCGTTGACCTTGGGGTGACCAGCAACGGCGTTCCAGCCATCGTCAACCGCCACGCCGTCGAATCCGACCTGCTTATCTCACCGGGCCTCGTCGAACCCCACCAGTATGCCGGGTTTTCGGGCGGGTTCAAGACCCTGGCTATCGGGGCCGGGGGTGAGCCGACCATCACCGTCACCCACGGGCCGGCCTATGTCGAGCATCCCGGCGTCCGGCTCGGAAGGGTCGAGGGCAACCCGTTCCAGGTGGCCATCGCCGAGGCCGCTAGCCGGGCCGGTCTCCGGTTCATTGTGAACGTCATTCCCGGCCGCGATGGCCGACCGGTCGCGGTCGGAGCGGGTGAGCCTGGGGCGACGTTCGCCCGGCTGGTCGAGCAGGCCCGCCGGGTCTTTACCGTCCGGGTTCGGCGGGTTTATGACGTGGCTATCGCCGGGGTCGGCTACCCGAAGGATACAAACCTTTACCAGGCGTCCCGGGCCGCCAGCTACCTGATCTTCGGGCCGAAGCCGGTTGTCCGGCCGGGCGGGTTTGTTATCGTTCCGGCCGAGCTTGACGAGGGCCCGGGGCGGGGGCCGGGGGAGCAGCGGTTCTTCCGGACGATGCGGGACGCGCCCGATGTCCGGGCCATCATTGAGGAGGCCCGGACCAGGGGCTACCAGGCCGGGGAACAGCGGGCTTTTGTTATGTCAAAGGTCCTCGAGCACTGCCGGGTAGTCGTCGTGGGTTCCAAGTATCCCGAAGTGGTCCGGCAGGCCAAGATGATTCCGGCCGAGACCATGGCCGAGGCCTTTGACCTGGTTCGGGCGGAGCTCGGGGACCGGCTTTCGGCCCTGGTCGTGCCCCATGCCCTCCTGACCGTGCCTCTGGTCGCGGACGCCGGGGGTTGAAAGAGGCGGTATAATTAAAGATGGCTTGGGCTCATAGCTCAACGGTAGAGCGGCCGGCTCATAACCGGTTGGTTGGGGGTTCGAATCCCTCTGAGCCCACCGGGGCGTAGCGCAGCCTGGCCCTTGGTCGAAGGGATTTCGCCGGCCCGGCGGGGGTCAATTTCGGCGGCGCGGCTGAGGGCCCGTCCGATAGCTTTAAAAACTGCCTCGGCCCGGTGGTGGTCGTCTTCGCCGGCCAGGAGCCGGCAGTGGAGGGTCACCCGGGCTTCGGTGGCAAAGCTCCGCCAGAAGTGGCCGATGAGGGCGACCGGCAGCTCACCCAGCATTGGGCCGGCAAATTCCAGCCGCAGGTCCCAGTAGGGCCGTCCGGAAAGATCGACGACCGCCAGGGCGAGGGCCTCATCCATCGGCGCATAGGCCTCGGCGATGCGCCGGATGCCGGCCCCGTCGCCCAGGGCCTCCCGAAAGGCCCGGCCCAGGACCAGGCCGACGTCTTCGGTCGTATGGTGGGGGTCGATGTGCAGGTCGCCCTCGGCCCGGAGTTCCAGGTCGAAGAGGCCGTGCCGGGCCCAGGCCGAGAGGAGGTGGTCGAGCATCCCGATTCCGGTGCTGACCCGGACCTCCCCCCGGCCGTCAATAACCAGGCCTGCGGTCACCCGGGTCTCCCGGGTCTCCCGGTCGACGGTCGCCTGACGGGGGTTGACGCCCAAAGCCTAATCCTCCGGTTCGAGCCGGCTCAGGGCTTCGAGGAGCCGCTCGTTCTCTTCCGGCCGGCCAACGGTGATGCGGATGCCGCCGCGGGGCGGCGGAATGTCGAACTGGCGGACGAGAATCCCCTGCCGGGCGAGGGCTTCGGTCACCTGGCGGGATGAGCCCCGGCGAAGCTCCGCATAGATAAAATTTGCGGCCGACGGCAGCACCCGCAGGAACTCAAACCGGCTGAGCTCCCGGAAAAGTCGTTCCCGCTCGGCGATGGTCTTGCGGACCGTCGACATAAGGTACTCGCGGTCGGCCAGGGATTCGAGGGCGGCCAGCTGGCCGGCCAGGCTCACGTTAAACGGGGGCTTGATGCCCGCAATGACCCGGGCAACTTCGGGGCTGAAGACCCCGTAGCCGACCCGGAGGCCGGCAAGGCCTGCCCACTTACTGAATGTCCGCAGAACCCCAAGGTTCGGGTAGCGGGCGATGAGCGGGGCAAACGTGTGGCCGCAGTATTCGTAGTACGCTTCGTCGACAATGACGAAGACGCCCGTCTCGAGGACCTGCCGGACCGTCCGCTCGGACTCGAGGTTGCCGGTCGGGTTGTTCGGCGAGCAGAAGACCACGACTTTAACCCGCGGCCCCAGGGCCGCGATGACCTTCTCAGCGTCGACCTCGTAAGTAGCCGGGTCCCGCGGGACGGTTATGACCCGGGCACCCACCACCTCGGCGGTGAGGCGGTACATGACGAAGGTTGGGGCGAGCTCGATGACGGCCGTTCCCGGCCCCAGAAACGCCGCGAAGGTCAGCAGGATGACCTCGTCGCTTCCGGCCCCAACGACAATCTGCTCGGGCGAGGCCCCAACATATTCGGCGAGGGCGTGACGCAGAGTTTCGCTGTCGGGCTCGGGATAGCGGTGGTACGGGAGGGGCCGGGTGAGGGTCTCAAGAACCCGGGGCGACGGGCCGTAGGGGTTCTCATTGGAGTCCAGCTTGACCAGGCGGTCGAGGCTGAAGCCGTATTTGCGGGCCAGGGCCTCGGGCGAACCGGCCCCCATGTAGGGCCGGCGGTTCCGGAGGCCGGGCCGGATAAGCCGAAAAACGTGCCCGGGCACCGGGCGGGGCGAAGGCCGAAGCTGTCTCACGGGGCTCCTCCCTTCAGGCGGATTTCGACCGACCGGGCGTGGGCCTCGAAGCCCTCGGCCCGGGCGATGGCGACCGCGGCCGGCCCAATCCGTTCCAGGGTTGGCCGGTCAATGGCCACGACGCTGATAACCTTGTAAAAGTCCTCGGTCCGCAGGCCCGAGGCCCAGCGGGCCGTCCCGCCGGTCGGAAGCACATGGGACGGTCCGGCCACGTAATCCCCGGCGACGTGGGGGGCGCTTTCGCCGAGGAAAACCGCCCCGCAGTTCCGAACCCGGCCCAGCAGCCGCCACGGGTCCCGCACGGCGAGCTCGAGGTGCTCCGGCCCGAATTCGTTGGCAAGGTCGACGGCCAGCTCGATGGTTTCGACCAGGACAATTCCGCCCCGCTCGGTCAGGCTCGACCGGGCGGCAGCGGCGTCGGGCAGGTCATTGAGCCGGCGCTCGACCGCGGCCTGAACCGCCCGGGCCAGTTCGGGGGAGTCCGTAATTAAAATCGACGTCGCCAGGGGGTCGTGCTCGGCCTGGGCAATAAGGTCGGCAGCGCAGATCTCGGGGTCGGCGGAGCTGTCGGCGACGGCCACCGCCTCGCTCGGCCCGGCCAGCATCTCAATCCCCACCTGGCCATAGAGGGCCTGCTTGGCCAGGGTAACGAAGAGGCCGCCGGGTCCGACGATTTTGTCCACGGCCGGCACCGACTCAGTTCCGAACGCCATGGCCGCAATGGCCTGGGCGCCCCCAATCTTGAAAACCCGGTCGGCCCCGGCCACGGCGCAGGCCGCAAGCACCACCGGCGCAACCCGGCCGTCGGGACCGGGCGGGGTGCAGACGATGACCTCGTCCACCCCGGCGACCTTCGCCGGAATGACCGTCATCAGGACCGTCGATGGGTACCGGCCCCGGCCGCCGGGGACATAGACCCCGACCCGGTCCAGGGGCCTGACGATCTGGCCCAGGCCCCCCTCGGCAAAGTCGACCCAGCCGGTCCGCGCCTGCCGGGTATGAAAGGTTCGGATTCGTTCGGCTGCTAGATTCAGGCTTTCAAGCAGGCCCGGGGCGAGTTCGCGGCAGGCCGCCCGAATTTCGGGCGCGGGAACTTCCAGGGTCTCCGGCCGGTAACCGTCAAAAAGCTCAGTGAAGCGCCGGACGGCCGCGTCGCCTTCGCGGCGGACGGCGTCGATGATGCGGCGGACGGCCAGGGCGGCCCCCAGTTCCTCCCCAAAGACCTCACGGATTCTTGCGGCCACGGCCGGCGGCAGGACCTCCTCGGCCGGGGGGCGGCGTCGGAGGATGGTTTTCCTCGCTTCATCGACCGTATACACCCGGAGGGTGGACATTGGCTCAGTCCTGACGGAGGGTTTTGACCAGCCGCTCAAAGGCTTCGCAGCCGGGTTCAAAGACATATTTTACCGGGACGACAGTGATGCCGCTGCCCCCCAGCCGCCGCAGGTGGTCGACGGCTGCCTGCATCTGCCTGACCGGCACAACCACGGTCACCGCGTACCAGCCGTTCACCCGGCCTGCCTTGCTGTAAACGGGTGCCACCGTCGGCCCCTCAATGCCCGAGAGCTCCGGCCGGCTGATGACAGCCTGAGCGACCGTCTCCGCCGAGTCCCCGGGGACATTGCCCGTCACCGAATAAAACCCGGCCGCCCGGAGCCGGGCCTCGATAAGCTCCATGAACCGGCGGACGACCTCGAGGCGGTCGGGGTCGGCCCGCAGGCGGCGCCGATTCGCAATGAGACACGCCTCGGTTCGGAGGATGGTTCCCCCGGCGACGGTCTTGAGGCGGTTTTCCCGGAGGGTCGTGCCGGAGCTGGTCAGGTCGGCGATGATATCGCCGTAGCCGATGGCCGGGGCGGCCTCGATGGCCCCCTGGGCCCCGACCAGAACGAAGTGGCCGATGCCATTCGCCAGCAAAAACCGCTGGGTCAGCCGGGGATAGCGGGTCACCACCCGCAGGGCCCGCCCCTGGGCCCGGAATTCGACCGCGACCTCGGCTAGGTCCCGGACTGACCGGACATCGACCCAGACGTCGGGTACGGCGATCACGAGGTCTGCCCGGCCGTAGCCAAGGTGCGGCATCGCAACAACCAGGTCGGGGGCATCGGCAGCCTGCTCGGCCACCACGTCGTAACCGGTGACGCCGAGGTCGGCGGCCCCCGACGCAACCTTCTCGGGAATATCCCAGGCCCGCTGGAAGAGGACTTCGAGGCCTTCGACCGCCCCAACCCGGGCCACATACTGGCGGGGGCTCAGGCGGTCAACGGCGAGTCCGGCCTCGGCCAAGAAGGCCAGGGTCGGCTCTTCAAGCTCGCCTTTGGAGGGGATGACTAGCCGGACCGGCTCCACGGCCCTAACTCCCAGCTGCCGAAAGGAGGTTTTCGACCGTGAGGCGGAAGCCGATAGCCGGGGCAGGGGGGCCGCCCAGCTCGGCGATGAGGCCGTCGTAGCGTCCCCCGCCCCCGAGCCGGACTTCCGGGTCGCCTGGGAGGGCAGCCTCGAAGACCAGTCCTGAGTAGTAGCCCAGTCCCCGGCTGAACCCAAGGTCGAGAACGACCTCGCCCCGGCCGGCAAGGATTCCCCCGAGGCGGGTCGTCAGCTCCCGAAGCCGGGTCAGGGGGCCAGGGTCCAGGCCGAAGTCAGCCAGGAGCTGTTCAGCTTCCGGGAAAACCTCGTGGACCGGGCCCCGAAGGGGGTTAAGCTGACGGGCAAAGTCGGTGGCGGTTCGCAGGGCAGTAAGCTCGTCCGAAAGGTTGAGCCGGCGGATGAGCCGGTCGGCAATAGCTTCCAGGTCCCGCCGGCCGGTTCGGCCCGGGGCGGCAATGTTTTCGAGGACCGAAAGAACGAGCCGCCGAGCCCCATCGGGACCGACCGCCGCAAGTACTTCCCGGAGGCCGTCCGATTCGTCGGCCTCGGCGAGTTCGTCCAGGTAGCGCTGAAGCTCGGGCGGAAGGTTCCCGGCCGCGATTTCTTCAAGGCCGGCGATAAAGAATGTGGTCAGGGGCTCCGAAAGGCCGAGCTTGGCCAGGAGCCCCTGGATAATGCCGAGGTGATTAAGCTTGAGCTCAAATCCCCGGATGCCGGCCTCGGCCAGGGCCCGGCCGAGGAGCCCCAGAACCTCCGCGTCGCCGTCCGGGCCGGAAATGCCGATAAGCTCGACCCCGGCCTGGTGGAATTCGGTCACCCGGCCGTCAGGGCCCAGGCGGACGACCGGACCCAGATAGTACCAGCGAAGGGGCAGGGCCGGCGACCGCTCCGTTAGAAGCCGAACTACCGAGGCCGTAAATTCCGGCCGCACGGACAGCTGGCGGCCGCTGCCGTCGACAAAGACGACGGTGCGGGCCAGGGCCTGACCGCCGAACTTTCGCAGGTAAAGGTCGGCCGGCTCGACGATGGGCACGTCGATGCCGGCGTAACCGGCCGCTTCGAACACCGCCACCAGCCGGTCTTCAAGGGCCCGGCGCCGTCGAAAGTCTGCTGGGAGCCAGTCGCGGGGCATTCTCCGGGACAGGGGTGCGGTCAGCGTTCCGGCCCTGCGGCCGGCCGCTCGGCCTTATTCGGCTCGGTTCCGGTCGGCTCCGGAAGTTCGATCCGGGCGGTCAGAAGGGTGATACCAACCCAGACCATCAGGCCCAGAACCCCAAGGAAGCCGATGGTAACCACCACCGCCAGGGCCCAGTAACTCTGCAGGGTGAGGCCCCAGATGTAGAGGGCGGCGGCAACGACCGCCACGATGACCAGGACCGCCCCGGCAAGCCTGGACCCCTGCATCCGGTCCTCACCCTAACGCAGGTTCGGCGGCAGGAGGTTCGGGATCCCGTCCTCGATCGGGTACGTCTCGTTGCAGTTCTTGCAGTAAAGGGAGCCCTTGATGATTTCCTTTTCGTCCTCCTGCTCAACGGTGAGCTCGAGCTCGCCCTTACAGACCGGGCAGGCGAGAATCTCCATGAGGTCGCGCTTCATTGGCAGGCCCTCGCAAGGGATCTACAACTCGATTCTATTCGAGGCCAGAAACCACTGTCAAACAAGGCCGGCATCGGTCCCCGGGACTTCGGAACCGCGGAGAATCCAGGAGCGGGCGGTTGGCGAATTCCGGAGCCAGGTATGGACGGCCCGGTGGCGGATTGCGCTGACGAAATCGTCGCCGCGGTTGAGTCTCTATTGACTTGGTCGTGAATTTCTGGTATAAACCTTGCAGGTAAACCGCTGAAGGCCGGGCGCACGGCCTCTCCTGCGGCCCCAAGCGGATAGATGCGACATCGCTAGCCCGCTCATACTGTCCGGGCCAGACCTGCGGAGCTCTCCCTTACGGTAAGCGGCACTTCCTAGCGGTCTTTTTAAGCCCTATTTACGGGGAGGTGCACGTTGGCAGTACAGAGTTTGAGCCCGCCGCCCGGTGCGGACGGTGCGGTCCTGCCCGATATCCTACTGGCGCTGGCCCACGAGATGCGCGGTATCTTGAGCCCCCTCAAGGTCACAACCGACCTGCTGGCCGACCCGACGACCCTTGAGCCGCCGGACCTCGCTCGCCTGACCGGGATCGTCTACGAAGGTGTCCGCTGGCTCGAGGGGCTTTCGGAGGCCCTCATCGCCTGCGCCCTTATCCGTTCTCAGGGTCTCACCCTTCAGGTGCAGGAGTTCAGCCCCCAGGATTGGGTTCAGCCGGTCATTCAGCTCATCACCCCGCTGCTGGGACGGCGGGGCCAGCAGGTCCGGTTCCACTGCCCGGACCCGGGACTCCGGATTGTAGGTGACCCTCGCTGGCTCGGGCACGCCCTCCTGAACCTGCTGACCAATGCGATCCGGCATGGACCAGCCGGAGACGTTATCGAGGTGGCTGTCACAAGCGAAGGCGACCGGGTCCGGGTCAGCGTCACCGACCACGGCGCCGGCCCGGGCACCGAGCCCGACCCCCCGGAAGTCTCCGACTGGCCGCCCCGGATGGGGGTCGGCCTTCAGGTAGTGGGCCTCATCGCGGGCCTCCACGGCGGGACCGTAGGCGCGGCGGGCGGGGCCGGGCAATCCACCGTATTCTGGGTCGACCTGCCGGTTACCGTAAAAGTCCCTGCGGGTGGGAGGGCCCGATGAAGGTCCTGATCATCGACGATGACGTCGACCTGTTAGATGTTATCAGCTACGCCCTGCGGCGGGAAGGGTTTAACGTCCAGGTCGCCGCCGACGGTCAGCAGGCCCTCCAGCGAATACAGTCGAGTAAGCCGGATGTGATTCTGCTTGACATTCGACTGCCAAAAACAAACGGCCTTGAAGTCCTCAGGCGGATTCGGGAAGCTGACGACGTCCCGGTGATTGTCCTGACGGCCCTCAGCGACGAGGAGACCATCCTGAAGGCCTTTAACCTGGGCGCCGACGATTTCGTTACGAAGCCTTTCAGTCCCCGCCAGCTGACCGCCAGGATCCGGGCGGTTATCCGGCGCGGGAACGGCGGTCAGAAGGTCGGGCCGGGCCGGACGTTGACGCTGGGCGCGGCCGCCCTGGACCTTGATTCCCACGAGCTGACGGTGGCCGGCCGGAGCGTCCGACTCACGCCGACGGAATTCAAACTGCTTCACATCCTGGCCGTGAACGAAGGGCGGGTTGTCAGTACCTCCCGGCTCGTCGAATACGTCTGGGGATACAATAACGAGGACGACACGGGTCTGTTAAGGACCCACGTAAGCCACATCCGGGCGAAGCTTCAACAGCTCGGGGTCAAGGCCGGCATCGAGATAACGGGTATACCCGGGGTCGGTTATCGGTTAAGGTGCCCTGGCCGGGCCCAAGGCCAGGATTAGACCCTGCGGTCAGGCCCGGGGCCGAAGGGGCCCCCGGCCGGATTTGACCGGAATCGGCCGGGGGCCTAAAATTGATAAGACGCTGTGAATGCGCCGGGACGCGCCCCAGCCGCGGCCGCCGAGTCGGCCGCGGTGGCCAGACCGCAGGCTTCAGCGGGCCAGAAGCGGGTTGCCCGTTTGTACCGGATTCTTAAAGTGGCCCCGACGGCGTTTTTCTCGGACTACGGGTGCCACGTCCGTATCCTCGAAGAGACCCGGGCGCTCCATCGACTCGGCAATGGGGTTGTAATCTGCACCTATCACACCGGGTCGAATCCACCGGGCGTCTGCGTCCGCCGGGCCCTCAATACCCCGTGGTGGCGGGCCGTTCGGGTCGGCCCAAGCCGTCGGAAGTTTTTCTACGACTTCTGGCTCCTCCTCAAGGCGTTCGAGACCGCCCTGGCATTCCGGCCGGATATTATCCACGCCCACCTCCATGAGGGTGCCCTCATCGGCACCCTGGTCGGTCGGGCCCTGGGTATCCCGGTTGTCTTTGATTTCCAGGGTAGCCTGACCTCGGAGATGGTTGACCACCGTTTCCTGGACCCGGCCAGCATCTGGTACCGGCCCCTCCGTCTTCTGGAGTGGGTCATTGACCACTGGGCGGCCGTTATCGTAACGAGTAGCCGGAACGCCGCCGACATTCTCGTCCGGGAATTCGGTTACCCCCGGGCCAAAGTTCGGACGATCCCCGACTGCGTGGACGCAACGACCTTTCGGCCCCGGTGGCTCCGAAACGACCTGGACCGGGTCGAGCGCCTCCGGACGGCGCTCGGCATTCCGCCGGACCGGAAGGTCGTAGTTTACCTGGGCCTTTTGGCCGAATACCAGGGGACCGGCCTCCTGCTGGAGGCCGCCCGCCGGCTCATTGACCGGGGTATGCCGGTGCACTTTCTGGTCATGGGTTTTCCGGGCGAAGAGGCTTACCGAAGCCGGGCCGAACAGCTCGGCATTGACCGGTTTGTGACCTTCACCGGCCGGGTAAGTTACGGTTTGGCCCCGGATTACCTGCTTATTGGGGACGTGGCCGTTTCGCCGAAAATCAGCGAGACCGAGGGGAATGGCAAGCTGCTGAATTACATGGCGTGTGGCCTTCCGACGGTTGCGTTTGATACCCCGGTGGCGACCGAGATTCTGGGGGATGCCGGGGTCTACGCCCGAACGGGGGACCCGGAATCCCTCGCCGACCGCATTGGCGAGCTTCTGACCAATCCCGAATGGGCCGGGGAGGTCGGACGGCGTCTTCGCCGGCGGGCCGAAGCTTACTTCTCGTGGGACTGGGCCGCCCTGCAGTTTGTGGAACTGTACAGGGAGCTGACCGGCTGATCAGACCCGGGCCGCGGCGAGGAGGCCGTCGAGGATGAGTACGGCCGCCCGCTTATCCAGGGGCTGATTGTTGTTGCCGCATTTCGGGCTCTGGATGCAGGCCGGACAGCCGTCCTGGCACTCGCATTCCCGAATGACCTTCAGGGTCGCGGCCCAGAGGTCTTCGAGGGTCGCGTAAGCCTTTTCGGCAATGCCGACGCCCCCGGCGTGGCCGTCGTAGATAAAGATTGCCGGCCGGTGGCCGATGTCGGGGTGGGCGGGGGTCGAAAGCCCCCCGATATCCCGCCGGTCGCAGAGGGCGAAGAGGGGCAGGAGGCCGATGGTGGCGTGCTCGGCCGCGTGAAGGCCGCCGGCAAAATCGAGGCCGCGGCGCCGACATTCCCGCTCGAGGGCCTCGGGAACCGTCCACCAGACGGCAACCGTGCGAATCGTCCGGGGCGGAAGGTCGAGGGGCTCTTCCCCAATTACCTCTTCGGTGAACTGGCGCTTCTTCCGGTAGCCGACGACCAGGGTTGTCACCTCCGCTTCCCCGAGCCCGGCCTCGACGGGCCCGAAGGCCCGGGTCTGAAGCGACCGGACGAGCCGGATGCTGGTCAGGTCCTTCACCTGGGTGTAGTAGTTTACCTCCGCCGGCCGGGCGTAGGCCCGGCGGCCGGTCAGGTCGAGGTCCTCAATTATATAGGTGTCGCCCTGGTGGAGGTAAACCGCCCCCGGGTGGACCTGAAAGAAGGCCACGGTGCCGTCGACGGTTTCAAGGAGGGCGCCGTTCCGGCTCAGGTCGATGACCTCATAGTTGGCCTCCGAAGTCGACCGGATGTCGACGTGCTCGGCCGGGTAGCCAACGCTGGCAGCCGGGTAAAAGTGGCCGTTGCGCCAGCGGAGGAGCCCCCGTTCGGTTAGCTCGGCCAGCAGGGGCCGGGCAGCCGGGCCAAAAAAGTCCTCGTCGTCCCGGACCGGCAGTTCGTAGGCGGCGCAAAGAAGGTGGGGTCCCAGGATATACGGGTTGTCGGGGTTTATTAGCGCGCTTTCATGGGGCCGGCCAAAGAGGGCCTGCGGCGCCCGCATGAAGTACTGGTCGAGGGGGTCATCGTAGGCCACCAGGATGGTCAGGGAGGGCTCGATGCCCCGCCCGGAGCGGCCGGCCTGCTGCCAGGTGCTGGCAATGCTCCCCGGGTAACCGGTAAGGACGGTGGCGCCCAGGTCGCCGATGTCCACCCCAAGCTCCAGGGCGGTGGTGGCCGCAACGCCGAGCAGGTCCCCGCTGAAAAGGGCCCGCTCGAGCCGCCGGCGCTCTTCCGGGAGGTAGCCGGCCCGGTAGGTTGCAACCCGCCCGGCCAGCTCCGGGGCCTGGCGGTTTAAATAGTCGCGGGCGTAAACGCAGATAAGCTCGGCCAGCCGGCGGGTCCGGGCAAAAACGATGGTCCGAATGCCGTGACGGACCAGCTCAGCAAAAAGCCAGGCCGCCTCCACGTTCGCACTCCGACGGGCCCCGAAGTAGCGGTCAACGACGGGTGGGTTCCACAGAACGAAATCCTTCGGGCCATGGGGCGACCCGTCCGAATCGATAACCCGAACCGGCTGGCCGACGAGCCGTCCCAGATGCTCGGCGGGGTTGGCGATGGTGGCCGAGGCCGCAATGACCTGAGGCCGGCTCCCGTAGCGGGCGCAGAGCCGGCGGAGCCGGCGGAAGACATTGGCGACGTGGGAGCCGAAGACGCCCCGGTAAATGTGGGCCTCATCGACGATGATAAACCGGAGGTTGCGCAGAAAGGGTGCCCAGCTCCCGTGGTTGGGCAGGATGCCCAGGTGAAGCATGTCGGGGTTCGTCAGTACGAGCCGGGCCGACCGCTTGATTTTTGACCGCTCGGCCGGGGGCGTATCGCCGTCAAAGGTCGCGATGCCGAGCCGGTCGAAATCGGGGCCGAGCATCTCCCGCAGGGAGCGAAGCTGGTCCTGAGCCAGGGCCTTGGTTGGGAAAAGATAAAGGGCCCGGGCGAACCGGTCCCGGAAAAGGGCTTCCAGGACCGGGACGTGGTAGCAGAGGCTTTTGCCGCTGGCCGTGGAGGTGGCCACAACAACCGATTCGCCCCGCCGGGCGGCGTTAATAGCCTCGGCCTGATGGGAATAAAATTCCCGGATTCCCGCCCGCTCCAGGGCCCGGGCAACCGGCTCGGCCAGGGGCCCGTCCAGGTCGCCGTAAATGGGCTCACGGGGCGGAAGCCGTTCGACGTGAACGACCTGACCCCGGTAGTCAGGCCCGGCCTGCAGGTACTGGATAAGGCGGGTCGGGTCAGCCCCGTTCATGGCTGGGGAGACCGGCAGCCCTCAAGCGTGAATAAACTCGAACTCGTAGTCGAGGAGCTCGGCCTCGGCCCGGGCGAGCCGGATCGTCTCGATGACCCGGCTGAGGACCTCGTTGGCGTGGCGCTCCTCGGAGCTCACACAGCTGATGCCGAGGGTCGCTGACTGCCAGAGGTCGTGGTCGTCGACTTCGGCAATCGCGACGTTATAACGGCCCCGAACCCGGTCAATAATCGACTTGAGGGCCTGACGCTTGCCCTTAAGGCTGTGATTTTCCGGCAGGTAGAGGCGAACGCGGCAGTAACCGATGACCATGTTAACCCGTAGCCGGCACGATCAGCCCGAGGGAGCCGTCCTTTCGGCGGTACAGGATGTTTATTGTGTCGGTCTCGATGTTGTGGAACACAAAGAACTGGTAGTCGGTCAGGGCCATCTGGTCGATGGCCTCATCAACCGTCATCGGCTTGAGCTCCAGCTCTTTGACCACGGTGATCTGACCCGGGGCCGGGCCGGGCTCCTCAGTGGAAAGATCCGCCGGCGGAATGGCGCGGACCGACGCCGCCGGGATTTCGTTCTTCAACCTGGGCCGGTGCTCCTGGAGCCGGTCCCGGAGCTGTTCGACCTCTTTTTTGAGGAGGTCAGTGGCCTGGTCAATGGCGGCCCGGAGGTCCGCCGCGGCTTCCTCAATGCGGATGACGTTGTCGCCGACCCAGAGGGTTATCTCGGTGAAGAACCGCCGGTCGGCGTCCCGGATGTCATCATAACCGAGTTCGATTCTGACCGGATTTATCAGTCCCTCAAGGTGCCGGACGAGGCGACCAACCTTCCGGGTGACGTAGGTTTCGAGGGCCGGGCTAAGGTCGATCTGTCTGGCGTTAACGATGACCGGGGGTTCCAACAGCCTCACCTCCGAAGGGTACCGGTGTGTTCTGATAAGGTCGCTACTTGCAGTTTACCAGAATCGGGAGCGTCTCATGGCACAGAATTACCCTGGACGGGCGAGCTGCCCGCCGGGTTGGGCGTCGAGGGTGCCCCGCCGACGGCTTATTCGATGTAAGTCGAAGTTGCCTCGGCAGCGGCCAGGTCCGATTCCGGGCAACCCCCGTAGGTGCAACAGCAGGGTCCACCCCGGGCGCAACCCTCGCAACAGAAATTGAGGCCATTCTGGGTGTACGGCTTACCCGGAATCTCGAGCAAACAATTGGCGCAGACCAGCCGCTGCCGCCCGCGGTGCTGGAAAGGCCTGCCCATAGCCTATCCTTCCCGTAAAGGTCTGGCTCGACCCGCCAGTGACGGCTCCCGAACAAAAAGACAGGCCCGCCCCGAAATCATTGGGGCGGGCTTTAGTCGCCGGCCGGGATTCCCATCACCAACCTTAACTTAACAAATCTTTAAAGGTGTGTCAACAGGAGAGGGAGAACCCCCGGAAGTTGCGGGCCAGCAAACCTCTTTTTGAGGACCAGAAGTCTTGACAGGGGCCCTCGCCGATATTAAAATTACTTAGGAGTCCTAAGCTATGGCCTTTGACCCGCAGCGTCGGGCGCACGACCTGCCTGCCGACCTGGCCATGGCCCTCTTCAGGGTCAGCCAGGCCATCGGCCTCCTGGTCCGGGATGTCGCCGGCGCCCACGGCCTTTCCCCCGCCCAGGCCAACGCCCTCATCTTCCTGCGGCGCGGCCGGCCCGGCGTCCGGAACGTCACCGGGGTTGCTCAGCGGCTCGGCATCACCCTCGCAACCGCCAGCGGGGTCATTGAAGCCCTCGCCGCCAAGGGCCTCGTTGAAAAGTCCCGCTCGGCGGCAGACGGCCGGGTCGTCAGCCTCGCCTTGACGCCGGCGGGTGCCCAGCAGGCCGCCCGGCTCGAGGCCATGCTTGAACCCCTCCGGCAAATCCTGGCCGGCCTCGCCCCCGACGAACAGCGCCAGCTTCAGCAGCTTCTGGCCAGGGTCATCGGTGGGCTGGTCGCCCGGGGCATCATCCGGCCCTATCTTATCTGCTGGCAGTGCCGGTTCTTCCGGCCCTTTGCCCACCCGGATAACCCGGCCGGTCCACACCACTGCGCCTTTATGGACGCCCCACTGCCCGCTGAGCACACTTACTTTGAATGTCCCGACGCCGAACCGATTTTGGAGCCGTTAAATTCTCAATAAAGGAGGTCTGTTGGGAATGGCCACGGCGATCCCGGGTTACACTTATGGCACCGCCGAAGTCCCACGCGCTCCCTTCTCTCTGTCCGACCTGGAACTGCTCAAAAAAGTTCACCGCCACCTGAAGGAACGCTTCTCACGCCATCTCATGCTGGTGCGGTCGCGCGGTTAGGGTGCACTTTATTCGCTTGCTGACCAGGCCAGCGCCAGTTGCTCACCACCGGCTGAGCCACTGCGGAAATCGGGATCGGAGAGCGTGTTGGGCCGGACTTCCATGCCGAACTGTGCTGCCAGTGCCATGATCACCGCATATCGGCGTTGCCGGTCGCGGTAGGGTAAGCATCGGGCGAGCTGGCTGGCGCCCCAGCGACGCAGACTGCCTGCCAGGTATAACTCCTCCAGCGGCTTCAGCCAGTCGGCCGGGCAGACACCGGCATGAGAACCTAGCTCCGCCAGCGGGTCCAACAGCAAAAAGCCGGTCGTGGCGCGGCTAATACCGAGCTCGGCCAGGCTCGCTAGTACCGGCCGCAAATTCTCCGCCCTATCGGTCACTCCTGGCACCAGTGGCGCGAGAGTCACCTGCACCGGCACGCCCAGTTCGCGCAATCTTATCAGTTGCCG
>JAUQQI010000103.1:14805-21571 GCA_030549955.1 Chloroflexota bacterium | reverse complement strand
CCTGAGGCCGCTTGGACGCGCCGGTTTGGGGCTGATGGTGCGGGCGATTTTGGGGGTTGCCCAACCGGTTCGCCGGGAGGTCGTCGACTTGCTTTACCACCTCACCGAAGGTAATCCGTTTTTCATGAAGAGATCCTTAAGGGCTGGCTGGCCGCCGGGGCCATTTATCGGACCGAAGAGGGCCTTGAATGGGCCCCGGTGGAGCAGCTAACCGTTCCCCGAAATGTCCATGAGGCCGTCCGCCAGCGTCTGCCCCGACTAAGTAACAGGGCACGCAACCTGCTCAGCCTTGTGGCGGTTGCCGGCCGCCGATTTGACCTTTGGATCCTTTGCGAGCTCACCAGCCAGGACGAAACGACAGTCCTTGATGGCCTTAAAGAGCTAGTTGCCGCCCAGCTTGTAATCGAAGCGGCGCCTGCAACCTTTGCGTCCCGTCATCCCCTGACCCGGGACGCAGTTTATAGCGATTTACTGCCGGGCGAGCGCCAGGCGCTACACCGTCACCTTGTCGAAACCCTGGAGCACACCCGGGCCTGAAGCCTGAATGCCTGCGGGGCGGACCTGGCTTACCACTGCTATGCTGCCGGATTGTGGGAGAAAGCGCTCGAGTGTTCGATCCGGGCCGCCGAGCGGGCGAGAGCATTGTATGCTCCCCACGAAGCCATCGAACACCTCAGCCGCGCCCTCGGGGCCGCCCGACAGCTTGGAATTTCCGCCCCTCTGGGTATTCTGCGGCCCCGGGGCCAGGTCCGGGAGATGGTCGGAGACTACGAACAGGCTGCTCAGGACTATGAGGAGACCCTCCGCCTGGCCCGTGAGACCAGCAATCGGGTCGCGGAATGGCAGGCCCCGTTTAACCTGGGAGGCATCTGGCTGGCCCGCGACCAGACGGTGGCCGGCACTTACGTCCGGGAAGCGCTCGACCTGGCCCGGCAGCTGGACGACCCGGCGATTGTGGCGCAGGCCCTGAATGCGGTTGGCGAGTGGCAGGCCCAGACCGGCGACCCCAGTCAGGCCATCGGCTTTGATAAACAGGCCCTTGTTGCCTTCGAAAGCCTTGGCGACCCGAAAGCCCTGGCCCAGACCGTGGAACTGCTGGGCATGGCGAGCCAGCTCAATGGGGACATCGTCCAGGCCAGAACTTACCTGGAGCGGGCCGTGGGCCTTTTCCGGCGGCTGGGCGACCGCCAGGGCCTGGTTACCGCCCTGACCCACCTTTCAGTTTGTGGGGGCAGCCACCAGCACGACCTGGAAGTCCCGGCTATGGGATTGGAGCGGGCGATTGCGACCGGGGAAGAGGCGGTCAAGGTTGCGAGGGGGATAAGCTGGCGCGCCGGCCAGGCCTTCGCCATGGCCGAACTCACCCTGCCCCTGATTTCGAAGGGCCAATACCAGCGGGCCCTTGAGCTGGGCTACGAGGCATTGAGCCTGGCCGAAGATATCGGCCAGCGGCAGTGGGTCGTGGCTGCCTGCCGAAGTTTGGGCCGGCTCTACCTGGACCTGCTGGCCTGGGAAAGGGCCCGGGCCTCCTTCGAGCGGGCTTACGCCCTCCTGGCCGAGCTGGGGTCCGAGTTATGGGAAGGCTACGTTACCGCCGGGCTGGTCCTAACCTGCATCGCCCAGGGCGAGCTTGACCGGGCACAGCGGCTGCTCGACCGCATCCTGACCCCGGAGCTGCCAGCGGAAACCCGCTGGCAGCGTCAGGCCTGGGGCGCGGCCGCGGAGCTCGCCCTGGCTCGGAACAATCGGGAGCTGGCCCTGGGGATCACCGAGAGGCTCAAGAACTCAACCCGGAATCTCGGTGCCGGCACGGCAATTCCGCGGCTGTGGTCTTTGCCAGCGACGGCCCTGACGCGCCTTCGGCGATTCGGTGAAGCCGAAGCTCTCCTTGTTGCGGCCGAGCAGGCTGTGTCGGACCGGGGCCTCCCCGGCTGGCCTGGCGGATCCGGCTCGGCCTCGGACTACTGTACCGGGCCTGGGGCCGACGGAAGGATGCCGGGTTCCACCTGTTGCATGCCCGAAGGATCCTCCAGGAGCTTGCCGGGGGCTTAGCCGATGGGGAACTGCGGGCCCGGTTTCTGGACCGGGCGGCCCAGAAGATTCCGCCGGTCCGAGGAGGCGGTCCGAAGAGGGCCGGGCTCACTCCCCGGGAATGGCAGGTGGCCCAGCTCACAAGTCGGGGAAAGGGCAACCGGGAAATCGCCGATACCCTTTTTATAAGCGAGCGGACGGTGGAGTCCCACGTCACCAGCATTATGGTCAAGCTTAAGTTCGCGTCCCGGGCCCGCATCGCCGCCTGGGCGGTCGAACAATCGGCGGAAAGGGAGCCGCCAGCAACCCCATCCTGACGCCGTTTGGAACCGGGGCAGCAGGAAGAAATTTTCGGTTAGTGTTTGGCCAAAAATCCGTGTTTTCCACGATGACAGGTAATCCGCTTTTGGTTATCCTTTCAGCAGGAACCGGGAGGCCCGGTCCCGTCCGGAGTGAAACGACCTACCTGCCAGCAGAGCGCGCCGTCGCCCATCAACCCCGTTCAGGGGGCGGGAAACCTCCTTCCCGCCCCCTGCCCCATTTCAAGACAGCCAGCGGGTCCGCGCTGTAAAGGACGGTAGGCAATGAAGGGGCAATTGCCTGGTCTATCCGCTTAGGGGACGGGCCGCAGCGCAGCTGGCCGGTGGCCTATAATGTAATTGCAAGATTATTTTAACTGAAAGGCACGCTGAACCTGCCCATGATGAACTCGCCCCGGGAAGTCCAGCAGGCCCTCGAGCAGGAGAGGTACGTCGCCGACCAGGGCCTTGCCACGGCCATATTCCTCGCCCTCAAGCTGAACAAGCCCCTCTTCCTTGAGGGGGAAGCTGGCGTCGGCAAGACCGAGATTGCGAAGGTTCTTGCCGCGGCCCTCAACACCCGGCTGATTCGTCTCCAGTGCTACGAGGGCCTTGACATTAATACGGCCGTTTACGAGTGGAACTATCCTCGCCAGCTCCTGGAGCTCCGGCTTATCGAGGCGAGCGGTCAGAAGAGGTCCCGGGAGGACTCGCTGGCCGATATTTTCCGGCCCGAGTTCTTACTGAAACGGCCCCTCCTTCAGGCCATCGAGGACAACCAGCCCCGGCCGCCGGTCCTGCTCATCGACGAGCTGGACCGGGCCGACGAGGAGTTCGAAGCTTTCCTTCTCGAAGTGCTTTCCGACTGGCAGATTACCATCCCGGAGCTGGGAACCATCCGGGCCAGCCGGCCGCCGGTGGTGGTGATAACCTCCAACCGGACCCGGGAGATCCACGATGCCCTGAAGCGCCGCTGCATGTACTACTGGATTGACTACCCCACCTTTGATAAAGAGCTTGCCATCGTCCGGGCCCGGGCACCCGGCGTTCCCGAGCGGCTTGCCCGCCAGCTCGTAACCTTTATTCAGGAGCTTCGCCGGGTCGAGCTTTACAAGGTGCCAGGTATCGCCGAGACCCTGGACTGGGCCGCGGCCCTGGCCGCCCTCGACCAGCAGGACCTGACCGAGGAGGCGGTCGACTCGACCTTGGGGGTCATCCTCAAGTACCAGGATGACATCGCCAGGGTTCGGGGGAGCATTGTGCGGGAGCTGCTGGAGCGGGTCCGCCAGGCTGAGGCGGTTTCTTAATTCGAACCATGGCAACAGCAGTCGGTCAGGAACAGCCTATCCCGGCGGGTCACCTTTTTGAGCACCTGGTCCTGTTTGGTCGGTTTCTCCGGGTCCTTGGCCTGGATGTCGGTCCTGGCCAGATTATTACCCTTGGCGCAGCCCTCCAGTATATCGATATCACTAACCGCCGGGAGTTCTTCTACGCAGCCCGGTCGGTGCTGGTTCACCGTCGCGAGGACCTGCCCATCTTTGCCCTGGCCTTTGAGTACTTTTGGCGGCCCCGGCGTAACCCGCTTCTGATTCCTGTCGAGGTAAATCCCGACCTGATTCGTCGCCAGCTCAGGATGCCCCCGGTCGAAATGTTCAAAGAGGGTGGCGAGAAACCGCCGCAGCGAAAACGGGACGACCTGGTTGTCCTCGAAAAACAGCTCACGTACAGTCCGGTGGAGGTCCTGCGCAAGAAGAATTTCGAAGCCTTTACCTGGGAGGAGGTCCAGCAGGCCAAAGCCCTGATGAAGGCCCTTGTCTGGCGGATAAGCCCCCGCCGGACCCGCCGCCAGCGGCCCGGCCGCAATCGCCGGCGTCCCGACTTCCGACGCCTGGTTCGAAAGAACCTCCGTCATGGGGGCGAACTGATCGAGCTTGCTTTTCGCGAGCCGAAGTTCAAACAGCGGCCGCTTGTGGTGCTGTGTGACATCAGCGGTTCGATGGAGCGCTACAGCCGGATGCTCCTCCACTTCGTCCACACCCTGACGAATGGCCTCGACCGGGTCGAAGCTTTTGTCTTCGGGACCCGACTTACCCGCATCACCCGCCAGCTCAAGCGCAAGGACATCGACGAGGCCCTGGCCGAGGTCGTCCGGGTGGTGGACGACTGGTCAGGTGGGACCCGGATTGGGGAGGCCATCAAGACGTTCAACTACCGGTGGGCGAGGCGGGTGCTGGGCCAGGGGGCAGTGGTGATTATCATCAGCGACGGCTGGGACCGGGGCGACGTCTCGGTGCTGGCCCGGGAGATGGCCCGGCTCCAGCGAAGCTGCTACCGGCTGATCTGGCTCAATCCCCTGGCCGGGATGCGGGGCTTCGAACCCCTGGCCCGGGGACTCCAGGCCGCCCTGCCCTATGTGGACGATTTTCTCCCGGCCCACAACATCGAAAGCCTTGAACAGCTGGGCAAACTCCTGTCGACCCTTGACGAACGGCGGCCGGCCCGGCGACAGCAGGTAACCCCGCCGGCCGCGGCGGTCGGCTGACGAAGGAGGGAAACGGGAATGCAGGAAGTTATCGCCGAGATTGACACCTGGCGGCAGCAGGGCAGGCGGGTCGCCCTTGCAACCGTGGTTAAGGCCTATGGTTCGGCACCGCGGCCGGCCGGGGCGAAAATGGCCATTGCCGACACCATGGACTTCGCCGGCTCGGTGAGCGGCGGGTGTGTCGAGCTTGCGGTCATCGACGAGGCCCTCGAGGTCTTAGAAACCGGCCGCCCGAAGCTCGTAAGCTATGGCATAACCCAGGATATGCTCTGGGAGGTGGGCCTGGCCTGCGGCGGCGTTATCCACGTCTTTATCGAGCCGTTTGACGCCGCCCGGGAGGTCTTCGATGCCCTGAGGGCTCGAATCAGGGCCCAGTTACCGGCAGTGGTTGCAACCGTCATCCGTTCGAACGGCCGTCTTGGCCGGAAGGTCTTGATTCTGGACGACGGCTCCGTCACCGGCTCCCTCGGGGACCCGGAGCTCGACCGGCAGGTTGCGGCAGATGCTTTGGCCGCCCTGGATGCCGAGCGGCCCGAGGTCAAAACCTACCGGCTGGGGGATGAAGAGGTCGAGCTCTTTTTTGACCCCTACCCCGCGCCCCCGAAGCTTGTGATTCTCGGCGGGGTACATACCGCCATTCCCCTGGCGAGGATGGCCAGGGAGGTCGGTTTCCGAGTTGTTGTCGCCGACCCGCGGGCCAAATTTGCGAACCGGGAGCGGTTCCCGACAGCGGACGAGGTGCTGGTCGCCTGGCCCGAGGAGGCCCTGGCCCGGGTCGGGGTTGACCGCTCAACTTATATCGCAATTCTTACCCACGACCCGAAAATCGACGAGCCGGCTCTCAAGGCCGCCCTCAATTCGCCCGCCCGCTACATCGGGGCCATCGGCGCCCGGAAAACCCACGCCGAGCGGGTTGAAAAGCTCCGGTCCTGGGGGTTTAGCGAGGAGGAAATCGGCCGCATCCACGCCCCCATCGGGCTCAGCATCGGGGCGGTTACGCCTGAGGAGATTGCGGTCAGCATCCTGGCCGAGATTATCGCCGTCCGGCGCCGGGCCGTACCGGGCGGCCGGCCCCAGGTGACGGCGACGGAGGTGAAGCGGGGATGATCGTCGGGGCGATCCTTGCGGCTGGGGCGGGCAGCCGGCTGGGCAGGCCGAAGGCCCTGCTGGACTGGCACGGCCGACCCCTGGTCCGTTATCTCGCCGAGGTGGCCCTCAGGTCGGGCCTCGACCGGGTTATCGTTGTGGCCGGACCCCGGGTCGACGAAGTCCGGGCCGCCCTGCGGGGCCTGCCGGTCGACGTCGTTTACAACTATTACTTCGGCCTGGGCCAGAGTACATCGGTCCAGGCGGCCCTCGGCGCCGTTCCGCCCGGGACCGAGGCCGTTGTTTTCCTGCTGGTCGACCAGCCCTTCGTCTCACCGGAGCTTATCCGGTCGGTTGTGGATGCCTACCGGCGAACGGGGGCACCGATTATCGCGCCCCGGGGCCCCCGGCGGCCCGGCAACCCAGTGCTGTTCAGCCGGCCGCTCTTTGTTGAGCTCCTCAGCCTCCGGGGTGACCGGGGCGGACGGGCGCTGATTGAGCGCCATGCCGACCGGGTCGTGACGGTCACGGTCGGTTCAGATGAGGTGTTTTTCGATATCGATACTGCTGAGGACTATCGGAGGGCCCTTGACCGGTCGGCAAAGCTTTAGCTTCCCCGGAAAACGTAAAGGATCACCAGTGACGTAAGGAGCCAGAGAATAACCGTTACCAGCAGGGGCCGGTCCGAAAGGAGGGCCTCTTCCGGGCTTCCCCCCAGGTTCCGCTGGTGGATCAGGTAAAAATAGCGGAGCACCCCGTAGAGGACAAAGGGGATCGTGAGCATCATCGCCTTGTTCCGGGGGAGGGT
>JAUQQI010000103.1:0-14795 GCA_030549955.1 Chloroflexota bacterium | reverse complement strand
CAGCCGTGAAGGTGTAAAGGGAATAGGCGACGACCGTCGCCGTCGCGACGACCACCAGGATCTGGTCCAGCAGCGGCACGCTGTACTCGTCCAGACTCGGCCGGTGGCGGCCGGCATTGTTTTCCAGCAGGAGGAGCTCGTGGCGGCGCTTGCCGAAGCCGAGGAAGAGGGCCCCAAGCACCACACAAAGATAGAGCCACGGCGAGACCGGGACGTTAATTACCACCGCCCCGGCCACCGCGCGGATGACGAACCCGGCCGCGATGGTGAAAACATCCAGAAGGACCTGGTGCTTAAGGCCGAGGGTGTAGAGGACCATCAGACCCAGGTACGCCAGCTCCAGCAGGCCGAAGGCAGGGTTGAGCCAGAACCCGCCGCCAAGGGCCAGAACGCCCAGTCCAACAGCGGTGACCGCTGCCAGCCTGGGGCTCAGTCGGCCGGAAGCTAACGGCCGCTTGGCTTTCACCGGGTGCAACCGGTCGCTTGGGAGGTCAACCAGGTCGTTGAACAGATACTGGGCGGCTGTCAGGGAGGAAAAAAGAAAGACTGCGGCGGCGATGGTCGCGAGCATCCGAAGGAGTTCGGGCCAGTTGGTTGGGTGCCAGTAAAGGTTGACTGAGAACACCAGGGGAAGAACCAGAACCCCGTTCTTGAGCCACTGCTTCGGCCGGGCCGAAACAATCAGGTCGACCAGAATGCCCGCTCGGGCTGACATCTCGAATTGGATATTACACCAGTCCGGGCGGCCGGACAACACCCTGAACGCCGTTGCACGCCTATGATTGGCCAAAGCAGACGCCGGCCAATTTTTCAAGGTCCAGGACCTGCAGCAGATAGTCGGCCAAAGGAACCACGCCGACAATCAGCTGGCCCAGGGGCCCCGGGTCGCCCGTGGGCGCCCGTAATTCTTCGGCGCGGCCCCTTACTGTCCCAAGGATGCCATCTGCCCGCAGGACCGCCGGACCGAAACCGGTAATGACCACCACATCGGTGCGCCGGTCTGAGGCTGGTTCGGCCCGTCCGCGATACAGGACACCTCTCAATTCGAAAACCGGGATAATTTCGCCCCGGATGTTCGCCAGGCCTAAAAAGCCGGGTTTTTCGACCGGCATCGGTGTCAGGTTGTCCAGGGTTATGATCTCCCGGACCCGCTCGATGGCAAAGCCGAAGACTTGATCCCCAGCCCTCACGGCCAGGACATGGTAGCCGTCCGACCCATCACGGGGCTCGGTCGCCATGTCCTCGGCCTGTTCACCGTCCCGCCTGGATAGCAGCCGCCGGACCAGGCCGAGAAAGTCCCGGAAATCAAGCTGGTCGAACTTGGCAACGACCTCATCGGCTCCAGCCTCCTTCAATCTCGGGATAAGGTCGGGAGCCTCAGCCAGGTACTGGGACACGACCAGGATCGGAACCCGGCCGAATCTCTCTTCGCCGGCCCGCACCCCCCTGACCAGGTCAAGGCCGGACCGTCCGGGCAGCATGTAGTCGGTTATTACCAGGCTTATTGTTTGGTCGGCTGAGAGGCGCTCCAGGGCAGCCTCAACGCTTTCCACAGCAACCACGTCGAACCCGGCGCTTCGCAGAGCAGCCTCAAGGGAGTCCCGGAAAAACGTGCTGTCGTCGACGATAAGTACCCGGGTGGTCGAAGGGGGCGCCCCTGTGGCGGCGCCGGCCGCACCGTCGAAGAAATCGCGGACCTGGTTATTGACGATGGCCGCAACGTCGGGGAGCAAATAGACGCCGTCGTCGAGATTTAGCAGGCCGGTTAAGAACCGGCGGTCAGCCGGCCGGGCCTCACCGTTCACCGGACCGATCCGGATCACCCGGCTCACAGATAAGGCGACCGGATTGCCGTCCCCGGTCAGTACCAGGCCGACGCCCGAGCCCGACTGACCCGGACCCAGACCCAGGGCCCGGTCAAGGTCGATGAGGGTTACAAGCTGGCCATCCAGCTTCAGGAAGCTCTGGTCGCCGACATGGACCAGGTCGCTGGGCTGGAAACGGACGATGCGGGACACGAGCCGTATGGGCACGCCATAGCGGTGCTCGCCGTAACCCTGAACCAGGGCCATGCGCCCGGCCGATGTTTCAGCCCGCCTGGAGACCTCCCCCCGCGTCCGGACGGACCCCGACTCCGTCTCAGCCCCCCGTTGCTCATCGGTTCGGAGACCAAGGCTAAGCAGAAGCTTTTCGGGGTCCAAGATTAGCACAATCTCGCCGGTGCCCAGGGACGCAAGCCCCAGGATGGTGCCGACCTCGCGCAGGCCGGGACCCGGTGGCTTGACAATCAGTTCTTCGAACCTGGCAATGCCATCGCACCAGAGGCCGGCAACCAGTTCGCCCTGCCGTAAGACGAGAATGTGCCGTTTGGTGGGGCGGGCGGCGCCGTTTCTGCCGCTGCGGTCCGGCCAGTCGTCGAGGGTAAACAGTGGCACCAGCCGGTTCCGGAGGCGAAAGACCTCCTGGGCGCCGTACCGTTCGACCTGACTTTCGTCAATGAGTACGATTTCCTGGACGAAACTGTAGGGCAGGCCCAGCAAATATCCCCGGGTAGAGAAGACCAGTGCATTGATTACCGAGACCGATGTTGGCACCACCATTCGGATTCGCGTCCCCTGACCCCGGACCGAGCGGACCTCGAGGCTTCCGCCCAACTCTTGAATCTTTACAGCCACCACGTCCAGGCCAACTCCCCGACCGGAGACAGCCGTGGCCTCGTCCCGGGTGGTAAAGCCGGGCCTGAGCAAGAGCTTTACAAGTTCTTCTTCTCCGAGGCCGGCGGCTTCCCGCGCCGGAACGAGACCCCGCTCGACGGCCTTTCGGCGGACGGCCTCAAAGTCGATCCCGCGGCCGTCATCGGCCACCTCGATAACCAGGTTCGAGCCCTCGCGGTCGGCCCGAAGCAACACCCGGCCGCGGGTCGGTTTGCCGGCCGCCGCCCGAGTTTCAGGAAGCTCGACGCCGTGGTCGACGGCGTTTCGGAGCAAGTGAACCAGCGGATCCCGAAGTTCCTGGAGGATGCGGCGGTCGACCTCGAGGTCTGCACCCTCGACGAGAAGTTCAACGTCCTTGCCCGTCGACCGGGCAGCATCCCGAACAACCCGATGCATCTGGGCGAAGATGCTGCCGATGGGCTGGAGCCGGGTGAGGGCCGCAATATCCTGAAGCTCCGAAACGGTGGCAGAAAGCTTCTTGGCCGCAGCGATTAGCTCCCGGTGCTCCAGGCTGGTAGAGAGACTGCTGATTCGGTTTCGGGTCACCAACATCTCCTCAGCTAGACGGCCCAGCCGGTCGAGGACGGCCACGGGCACCCGGACAGTGGAAGCCTGGAACACCTCCAGGCCATCGAGGGCTGGCGGCGTGTCCGTCGCCGCCGGCGCGCTGGCGGCGGAACCCGCCGGAACGCCTGGCTCCCCTGCCCCTTGGGCAGCAACTTGCCGGAGCTGGTGTGAGAGCCGCTCGGCAGCGGGCCCGACCGATTCCGGTGACCCCGAGGCCAGCGCTGCCACGTAGCTGCGGATGACCCCGGTGGACTGAAGCAGAACGTCCACGTGTTCCGGCCGCAGCTCGGCCCCCTTCCGCAGGAGGTCCACGAGGTACTCGGCCGCGTGGAGCAGGTCGACGAGTTCGGTGAGACCCAGGTAGCCGGCATTGCCTTTCGTGGAGTGCAGGTGACGAAAGAGCTCGTTCAGAAGGGCCTCGCGGCCGGGGAACCCTGTCCCAATCGAGCTGGCGCGCTCCAGCTCGACCAGCAGGGGTTCCATGAGCTGGAGTCGCTCCTGGGTCTCCTCGATAAAGAGGTTAAGCACGTCCTGGTCGTAATTGCTGCTCATCACCGGCCCGGCTCCTGAGGCCTTGCCTGATGATTAACTGCGGCAAGCCTGCCGTCTCTTCGCACGTGGTCTGGGGAGCGAGTCAGATGGCCGTTGCCGCGAAAACTTCCGGCGGCCGGCGCTGCCGTGGCTGAAGTCAGGTGGGACCACCCGACCGTTGGATGCGCGCCGTTTTTGGCTCCGGCGAAGCGGGCTGCGAGCCCGTCAAGTTCGCCCGACACCTCCCTGAGGGAGCGAGCCGCGGCCGCAAGCTCGTCGATCTGCGCCGTGATTTCTTCGGCGGCAGCGCTCACTTCCTCGGCCGCGGCCGCGTTCTGTTCCGTAACCGCGTTGACCTGCTGAACCGCCTCCCGGATTTGCGCGGCCGCAGTTGCCATCTCGGCGGCGCTGGCCCCAGTCTCCTCCACGATGGCTGCTGTCTCCTCCATGGTCGACTGAAGTTTTGACTCCGACCTCGCTACTGACTCGGCCAGCATCAAGATCTGTTGGGAGACTGATTCAACCTGCCGGCTCGCGCCGACAATAGCGTCAAGCACCTGTTCCACCTGAGCAGCATCACTGGTTAGCTTCTCGACAGACCGGGCCCCGTTCTCCATGGCGGCTACGGCTTCGCCAACAGCCTCCTGCAGGCTGTGAATAAGTCCAGCAATCTCCTGAGTGGAGGCGGCCGCCCGCTCCGCCAGCTTGCGCACCTCCTCGGCGACGACCGCAAACCCTTTCCCGGCATCACCTGCCCGGGCGGCCTCGATGGCGGCGTTGAGCGCAAGCAGGTTAGTCTGCTCGGTGATGTCCTCAATGGCCTTCACGATGCTGCCGATGCGCTCCGACCACCTGCCCATTTCATCAACCCTCTGGGCAGCCGAATTCACTTCCTCCCGGACAGTTCTCATGCCCTGAATAGCGGCCCGCACCGTCTCCTGACCGGCGACAGCCTGGCTCACGTTGGTTTCGGCAGCCTTTAGTCCGGTCCTTGCGGCCTCAGCTACCCGGCCATTCTCCTCGGCAATCGCCTGTGTCAGGTCGGCGACGCGCTGGACCCTCTTAGCCTGATCCTGGGCGCCTCTGGCGACCGCGTCGATGGTCTGCATCAGCTGTTCCAGGGCGTTACCGGTCACGGTGACTCGTTCAGCCTGCTCCGCCGACCCCCTGGCCACCCCCTGAATGGCCGTGGCCACGTTGCCAGCGGCCGAGGCTATCTCCTCGCTCATCTCCAGGGATTGTTCGCTGGCCCGGGACACCTGCTCAACGACCGCCCTCAACCGCTGGGCCAGCCCCAGGACATCCCTGAGGATGAGGATGCTGGCTCCGACTGCCACTGCCCCACCCACAGCCCCGAATCCAATTACGGAATAAAGGCCTTGTCTCATGGCCGCGTCCGCCCGGCCCGCGAGCTCATCGGTCCTGGCGTCTACCTGCTCATGAAAGGACCTGACGGCATCTTGGAGAGCAGCATAGCGTCTGCCCACCTCACCGGTGGCTGCCTGGACGGCCCCCGCGGTGTCGCCGGCCCGGCTCGCCGTCAGCGTCATATTATCCCGGGCTTCCCGGTACGAATCCCACAGTCGGCGGAGTTCGGCCAGGGATTGGCGGTAAGCTGGGGCCGTCTTTTCCAGCTCATCAAACTTTGCAATAACTCTGGCGTCAGCTTCCTGGATCTGGCGGCCAATCTGACTTTTCTGGGCGGGGTCTGTCGACATCACGTGGACAAAGACCAGGGACCGGACTTCCAGTATCCGTTGAGCTAGCTGGGCTCCGGAGACGCTCACGCCCACGGCATTGTCGAGACTAGTAACGACGCCGCTGAGCTGGTACATGGTGTAAATTGCCAGCCCGGCGGTGGTCAGCAGAAATAGCAAGAGGATCAGGGCTAGACCGATAAGTTTTGTCTTGACCGTCGCGTTTTTCAACATCGCTTCGCCTCCGCTAAGGTAGGTTGTCAAAGGACCCTGATGCCGCTCCGCCTCCGTCGCCTAACTATCACCTTCGACGCCAGGCGCCCGTTGTTAAGAGCCATTCCGTCTTCTGCCGGGCATTGCTGTCGGTTTTCATCCAGAGCACTTCCACGGCCAAGTCCTCCGGGAGCACCAACAGCCAGGCTGTACGCCGTTCAAGGTCGGCCGGCCCAGCCTTGGGCGGCGCCGGCCGCTCCTGGTAGCCGAAAAGACCTTGGACGGCTGCCAGCCCGTCGACCCGGAGCCCTTCGGGCGGGTTTTGGCCGTCGACGCCGATGACTTCTTCCAGGACCACGAACAGGTCGCCCTCAAGATGCTCCTCCCACATCCTAGCCAGCACGCCGCAGGCCACCACGTTGCAAAGCTCGGCGTAGGCCGAAAGGTCCTGCTGGTTTATGTCAGTCAGGACCAGACAGCCGGTGCCATCAAATCGAAGCCGCTCGCGGCCGGCCGGTGGGCGGCGCAGGCCGATGGCTCCCCATTCCAGGGCCACGTCCAGCGGCTGGATGAGAAAGGCCGGCCAGGTGTTGCTCCCATGATTAACTAGAATCCTGCCCACGGCCCAGGCCCCAGGGCCGGGGGCCCCCGAAACCCAGCGGGCTCCCACCACCGACCCGGGAATGAACCCGACCGGTATGCCCAGCAGGGTACTCACGGCTTCGGCCATGGCCGGGAAGAGGTGCCGCTCAAGCAACACGGGCCGGTACAGTTCGGAGACTCCGGGTCGCCGCAAAAGCGGGGCTTCCGGTTGAAGCGTAAGAGTTTTCGGATTCATTCCGACCCCCCTATAGCCATACCGATTTCGAGTTCTATGGCTGCCCCCGGAGCCACGTCCAGCCCAACCCTGGCCCCAGCTCCCGTAAGACCAGAGACCTCCGGCTGGAACCTGCCCGCCTTACCCACGAAGATGGGGAGTCCAAGGGCGATGCCAGACCCGGCCTCCTCGAGCCAGGCCTGGACCCGACCACCCAGAATATTCGCGAGCTCCCGGGCGCAGTCCTGGAAGAGCCCACCGTCGGGATCGGGAAGCTCACCGGTTAGCAGGCTGCAAACCCGCCCGAGGTTCGCAATGGACCCACCGACCCAGACGACGCCCCGAAGGCCGGGTGCTGTCGTGCCGGTAAACGGCAAGACTGCCAGCGCTTCCGGCGGCACCGGCCAGGGCAGGTCGGCCGGACCCCGGTACTGGACTTCCAGGCCCAACAGCGGTCTAAAGGCCTCGACAGCGGCGGCAAAAAGCTGGCCCGTCAGCGTTCCAGGATTCTTCGCGTCCACAGGTCCCTCCCGACTCAGGAGTTAAGGAGCATTTCCAGGCTTACGGCTAAGGCTTCGGGAGTGACCGGTTTTACCAGGAGAGTATCCACCCCCGCCTCCTTGGCCCGGGTGACCTGCTCCTGGGTGCCCTGGCTCGTTATCATCAGGATGGGGACCCGTCTGCCTCCGGCAGCCTGTCCACGGGCCCGTACGGCCCGGACGAATTCGAGGCCGTCCATGCCGGGCATGTTCCAGTCGCAGATGATGAGGTCGACCGGCCCAGCTCCCTCAAGAACCTGCAGGGCCTCGGCGCCGTCTCCGGCCTCCAGCAGTTCAGCCTGGTAGCCGGCCTGGCGCAAAGACCGGGCGTGCATCATCCGCATCATTTTGGAGTCGTCGACGACCAGAATCCTCACAGGTTCCCTCCCCTTCGGGATTTAGTTTGGGCCCAGGCGGTAACGACCTGGGCAATATCCGCCACCTTCAGCACGTGTTTGGCTGAGCCCAGGGCGGCGTTCACCATCGCCGGGATGAGGGCTTCGGCCGGGTCCTGGACGGCCGTCTCAGCCCCGGCCGAAGCCAGGGCCCGGAGGCCGGCTGCCCCATCGCTGCCCATTCCAGTCAGCACTACCGCGAAGGTTCGGCGCGCAAGGGGACTTTCGGCTGCTGACAAGAAGGTGCGGTCAATGCTGGGCACGTAGAGGTCAGCCGGCTCCGGAAGCGCAACCTTGAGCAGCCCATTTCGGCCGATTAACAGGTGCCGCTGACCGGGGGCGACAAACGCACTGTCGGCCCGAAGCTCAGCCCCTTCCGCCGCCTCCTGGACCCGATAAGCCGATACCCGGTCGAGGCGGTCGGCGAAGGAGCGGGTGAAGCCGGCGGGCATGTGCTGGACGATGACAACCGCCAGCCCCAGGTCCGCTGGCAGGGATCTCATTATATCAACTACCACCGGCGGCCCTCCGGTTGAACAGCCCAGTAACAGCAAGCGCTCGGCCGGCCGGTGACCAGAAGCCGGCGATGGGGTTAGACCTGTACGGCCGGTCAGGAAAGTCTCAAGCCAGACCCGGAGGTCTGCCGGGCTCCCTGACCCCGGCACCACGACCTCGAGGCCCGGGTGGCGCCCGTTGGGCATATGACCGGGCCGGGTGAGCATTAGCCGGCGGCACCGAGTTGGAAGCTGGTCGAGAGCGGCGGCCACTGCCGCTGCGGCTTCGGGCGATGCCGAGGCATCGACAACCACAATCTCGGGCAGCCCCTCGCCGATCAGCCGGGGTAGATGACGCCAGTCATTCAGGATCACGACGTCTGCGGGCGCGCGACCCGCCCTATCTGCAGTCTGGCGCCAGAGCATACGGACCAGCGGGGACTGGCTCACTAGAACCATCCGGCCCGCTGTTTCCTGGCCGGGCCGTTCCGGGCCGGCCTGCTTCTTGTAGAAAAACGTGCCGTGGGCCCGGACCCGCTTCAGGTCCGGCGGCGCCCATTCCAGCGTCTCGGCCGAGCCGGTGAAAAGAACCCCGTAGGAAACAAGCTCGCGGGCGAGGCGTTCGATGACCGTTCGGCGGTTTTCAGGGGTCAGGTACATCAGCATGTTGCGGCAGAATATCACGTGGAAGGGCCCGGACGGCGCCGATTCGACCAGGTTCATTCGGTCGAACCGGACGAGACTCCGCAGCTCCGGAGTCACCTGCCAGCGGTCGCCGTCGGCCCTGAGGAAGGGCTTGGCCCACGACAGCGCGTCTTCTCGGAAGGACCACGCGCCGTAGCGACCATCGCGGGCCCGGCTCAGGGCGGACTCGTCCACATCGACCCCGACGACCTCGAACCCGTCGGCCTGCCCGAGGGCCCGACAGGCAGTTATCGCCAGCGAATACGCTTCCTCGCCCGTAGCACACCCGGCCGAAAGCAAGCGGACCGGCCGATATCGGGCCGCCAGCTCGGGCAGAAGCTTCTCCAGGGCCGTAAAATGTTTGGGCTCCCGGAAAAAGTAGGTCTCATTAATCGTCAGGGCCTGGACCAGCCTGGTTAGTTCGGCGCGGCCGCCAGTCTCCAGATAGTCCAGGTACGCGTCGAGGTCGGCGGCGCCGACCAGCTTCATCCGGTGACGGATGACCCGGCCGAGCCGCTGGCGTAGGAGGTCGGTGGGCGCAAAGCCGAGCTCCCGGAACACCCGGTTAGCCAGCTCTTCGAGGCGATGCTCCACGGTCATGCCTGGGTCTCGCTTTGGACGGGTTGAGAGCTTACCATTGGGCTCCGCTAATAGCTATCGGCAGCGTGCGGGCGCCGCGAAAGGGGGAGTTCCGGCGGCTGGTGCCTGTCAGTTTGGGCTTGGGGTCACGGCCGGACGCCGCAGCCGCCGGTCCGGGCAACCGTTAACCAGAGCAGGAAAGCCGGCCGGCGTGGCTTAACAGTATGCGGTCTCAGCCCGGCGGGATGACGAGGATCCGGCCGCAGGTGCCGCAGCGGACGAGACCCTGGCCGCTTTTGACCTTTTGAAAATCGGTGACCGGGAGGACAACCCGGCAGCCGCTGCAGGCCCCGCGCTCCACCACCGCGACCGCCCGGCCGCCCCGGGTCTGCCGGAGTTGCTCATAGACGGCGAGGTCAAGGCGGTCAACCCGGGCGGCAATCCGGGCCCGCTCGCCACTGAGGGCCTCGACTTGCTCAAGGAGCCTTTGGTGCTCCTCCCGGAGGCGGTCCTGGTCTCTCGCCCAGTCGGCCTCGACCTCGGCAAGACGCTTGCGGGCCTCCGTCAGTTGGGCCGTGGCCGTCTCCAGGGCGAGCATAACCTCGAGCATCTGGTCTTCGAGCTGGCGCTGGCGGGCCTTGAGCTGGAGCTGCTCCTGGTAGTAGCCGTCCAGCTCCTTCGGGTTGGTAACCTTGCCGGAGTAGAGCTTATCGTCAAGTTCTTTAATCTTTGCGACGATGTCCTCAATCGTATCTTCCAGGTCCCGCTGGCGCCGCTGAAGGTCCCGCAACTGCTTTTCCCTGCCGGCAACCTCGGCCCGGGCCTGCCGGAGGGACGGGCTCTCGGTCAGGCTCGCCTCGATCTCGGCCAGTCGGGCCCGGGCCTCATCGAGCTGACTGTCCACCTGCTGAAGCTGGTAAAGAATCAGCGCCCGGCTCATGCTCACCTCGGCTCCAGGGTTAGCTGAAAGGCGGCCGGCCCATCGGCATCCGGCGTCAGACCGGCAACAATCACCACCGCCCGCTGGAAGTCCCGCCCGACCCCGTTCAGAGCATACTCGCCCCGGTTGGTCGCGTCGAGGGGGACCGTGTCAACGGTTACGGCCCCGCCGAATTTGACCACCCGCACCCCGAACCGCTGGGCCAGCCGGTTGTCCGTGCGGACAAACCCGCGGGCGTCCCAGCCGCTGTCCTGCTCGGCGTCGTCGAAGAAACCGGCTTCGGGGATGCGGATGTCGTCGACGGCGAAGCCGTCCAGGTTGACGGCGTCGTCATTGACCTGCTCGAACCGAATAAGGACCCGGCCGCCGGCAAAGGGGGTAAGGTCGATGGCCTCGTCAACCCACTGCGGCAGGGGTCCGTTCCCGCTCCGGCCAGTGTAGCCGGGCCCGAAACTGTGGCCAAACGGGTCATCGGTCCGGGAATAGCGGCCGGAAAGCACCTGCCAGGTCCGGCCGCCATCCGTCGAAGCCTCAACGTAAGCGTAGTCCCAGTTTGTCTCCAGGTTATACCAGGCCCGGAACTGTAACGTGGCCCGGGTCAGGCCGGTCAGGTCGAATTCCCGGGTGAGGGTCGAGTCGATGTTATCGCCCCGATTGCCCCACCAGAAGTAGCGCCCGCTCGGGGCCCGGGTCGGTACAACCGCCGCCTCGGCGGCACCGCTGAAGACGAGCCGGTAGTCGCCCGGCGCGGTGACCTCGAAGTATCTCGCCCCAAGCTGATTCACCCGGCCGGAATAGCTCTCACCGGGACGGAGGGGCGTCAGCAGTCGGACGGCCCCGTCGAAGTCCGGGTAGCCGTAAACATCATCCCGGCGGCCGAGCAGATTGGCCACGGCCCAATCAAGGAAGACCCGGTCAAAGTCGACCCCAAACGGGCGCAGGTAGGCATTGAGACCGTCGAGGCCCCGGCCGCCGCCCCGCATGTAGTCGACGACCCGGTCGAATCCGCCGTAGTGGGAAAACAGGTACCTGAAGAACAGGTAGGCCGCGCCGTAATTGCGGCCCGCGGCCGACGGCTGCTCCGGCCACCGGTTGAGCTGGACATCGGGGTCGGCCAGGAAGACCGCGGCCGACCGCGGGTCGAAACCGGCCAGGAACGACCCGAGCTCGGCGAGGCCCTCCTGAATCCAGCCCTCCTCGGCCCGGTGCTCGTTGAACTGGACCGCATGGGTAAACTCATGGGCGAGGACGCTCAGGTAGGACGGCGTCCCGGGCCGCAGGGCGTCTAAATTGACATAAAACATGGTCCGTTCGTTGCTGTAAGGGTTGATGGCCCGGGGGTAGCCGTCGGCGGCGCTGAAGTAGCCGGCGACACCGGGAATACGGGCGTGAAGGATTGTGAGGCGGGGGTCGCCGTCCGGGCCGGGTGATGGCTCGTTCCCGAAATAGCGCCGGACCGCCGGGTAGACCCGCTCCTCAAACTGCCGGGCGGTCTGCTCGATAACGGCCTGGTCGATGCTGGTCGATTCGTCAAAATAAAAGAGGGTGTGCCGGCCAATGTAGCGCAGAACGGCCGTGACGGTGAACTGGGTGTAGGTGTCGAGGTTCATCACCCAGAATACCTCCCGGTCGCCGACCCGTCGCACCGGCGGGGCCGGGGATCCGCCGGCAATCGGGGCTGGTCCCGGACGCAGCCGGCGGGCCAGGTCGTAGAGGTCCCGGCTCGGCGGGGTTGGAATCGGCTGGTAGGTCGGCGCCGGAGCCGGAAGGGCGGCCGGGGCCGCCGTTGGGAGAACCTGCGGACGGCCCGCCGGGCGCAGGGCCAGCAGGCCCAGGAATGCCGCAATAAAAATCAGGCCCGCCCCGGCCAGCACGGCCGCCAGAAGCCGGGGACGCCGGTCGTTAGCGTTCATCGAGAAGCTCGATTACCCGTCGGATAAGCCGTCTCAGCCGCGGTACGGCAGCGGCCATGGCCGACAGGACCTCACCGTGGGTCGGCTCAGCCGTTGTCCGAAACCAGAGATTGCTTATGCACGAGATGCCCAGGACCTCCAGGCCCATCTGACGGGCGACAACGACCTCGGGGGCGGTGCTCATCCCGACCGCGTCCCCACCCAGCATCCGGAGGGCCCGGGCTTCGGCCGGCGCCTCGTACGACGGGCCGCCGACCATCACGTACACCCCTTCGCGGACGGTGAGGCCGGCCTCCGCTGCCGCCTGCCGGGCCAGGGCCTGGAGGCGGGCAGAGTATGCCCCGGTCATGGGCGGAAACCGCGGTCCCCATTCGGGCAGAGCCGGTCCCCGCAGGGGACTGAGTCCGGCAAGCCCCGGGAAGTTTATGTGGTCCGTAATCAGCATGAGGTCCCCAACCCGGAACTCCGGGTTGAGCCCGCCGGCCGCGTTGGTGACAATAAGTTCGCGGACTCCCAGCAGGCCGAAGGCCCGGACGTTGAACGTGACTTCAGCCGGGGAGTAACCTTCATAGAGGTGAACCCGGCCGGTCTGGACCGCGACCGGCAGCCGCCCGAGCCAGCCAACCCGGAGTTCCCGGCCGTGGCCCTCAACGGTGGGGACGGGCCAGCCCGGAATTTCGGTCACATCCAGCGTCACGGCCGACTCCAGTTCATCACCGACGGCCCCAAGGCCGCTCCCGGCGATGACGGCAACCCGGGGCGAAACCCCGGCCCGCTCCCGAATAAAGTCGGCGGCCCGCCGGACCGCCTCAGGTTGAATCCCCCCGGTCATCGGCCCCCTGACTCTGGAGCTGGCGCAGGCGCTCGTAGACCTGGGTGGTGGCAATGGAGACATGGCCCAGCATCTTCTGAACCGACTCGATGTCGGCCCCGGCCTGGAGGGTATGGGCCGCAAAAGTGTGCCGGAAGGTGTGGGGAGTAATGGGCCGCTCAATCCGGGCTTCCCGGGCGTAACTTTTCACGATTAGCCAGAAGCCCTGGCGGGTGAGCCGTTCGCCCCGGCGGTTCACGAAAAGGGCCTTTTCAGTCAGGTCGCGGAGGAGCAGGGGGCGGGCGGTCTGAATGTAATCCTCGAGGGCCTGGAAGGCGCGGCCGGGCAACGGGAAAACCCGCTCCCGGCGGTGGCGGCCGACACAGCGGACCGACTCATCCATCAGGTTCACATCGTCAATGTTCAGACTGATGAGCTCGCTTACCCGCATGCCGGTGGCGTAAAGGAGCTCAAGCATGGCCCGGTCCCGTTTCGCCTCAGGCGTCCGGCGGCGGGCCGGGGCAGCTAGCAGGAGCTCCACCTCCGCCGGGGTCAAAGTCCGGGGCAGGTTCCGGACGACCTTGAGGCCGTCGACATCTTCGGTCGGGTCGGCGCTGACAAGTCCGCGGCGGCGCAGGTACTTGAAGAACGAGCGGACAGCCGCAACTTTCCGGGCCAGCGTGGATGGGGCGTAGTTGTGCTCCTTCAGGTAGAGGACGAAACCTGCGATCGCGGATTTCGTGACCAGAGGCCACAGTTCAACGGGCTCATCCCCGGGCGGGAATCGGGTCTGCAGGTACTCAATGAGCTGAGAAAGGTCATTCTGATAAGCCGCAATCGTGTTCTGGGCATAACCTTTCTCATTAGCGAGATACTGCAAGAACTCTTCAACGCGGGTCTCCACGGCTGCCCCCGCAGTGACGGTTGGGCATGGCAATTGCGCCTTGAATTCTAGCATATGTCGAGTAAATCCGGAAAGGCACCCAACCTGCCACGGGGCCGGTTCCGGTAGGATCCTTCCGTGTCGTCCCACGGCATGCCGGGGCTAAGATTATGCGTACAGCACCCGCCGGGAACAGGAGACTGAGAACTATTTAGCCATACAGTATATTGGGTCCGCTTGACAGAATTTTGGCCCGAGGCTATACTCGGCCGGAAGCCAGGACTGAACGAAGGAGGTCCAAAGATGAGTCTCGAGCAGACCGCATCACCGAAGACCGTTCCCCTTGGTGTCAGTCGACCGCCCCTGGAAGTTGACGACCTGCCGACCCCGGAGGAAGTTTTTCAGCAGCCGAGGCTGGGCGTTAAGGAGGTGGTTTTCTACGTCATTGGGCCGAGCCTGATCGCCCTGGGCATCTCCATCGGTAGCGGCGAGTGGCTGCTTGGACCCCTCAACATTGGCACTTACGGCTTTATCGGGACCGGCTTTGTCATCCTGATTTCGATTCTGCTTCAGACCTTCTGGAACATGGAAATCGGCCGCTATGTTATCGCCACCGGTGAGGTGCCGAGCCTGGGCTTTGCCCGGGTGCCGCCCGGCTGGTGGTTCTGGATTCCTTTCTCGCTATTCGTCGTCTATTTCGCCTTCATCTGGGGCGGCTGGGCCGCTTCGGCCGGCCAGAGCCTCTTTGCGCTGCTCGCCGGGCGGATCCCCACCGCCGGGGACCTGCCAACGGTCCGGCTGCTGGCCGTGGGGCTGATGTTCACGGTTTTCCTCATAACCCTCTTCGGGAAGAAGATCGGTCGCACCCTGGAGCTGGTTAACTGGGTGGTCGTGGGGTTGACAGCAGCTGCCGTTTTTATTATCATCTATTTCAGCCATGAAGCTCTCCGACTGGGCCCGCAAGCAAGGGATCAGCTACCTCACCGCCTGGCGGTGGTTCAAGGCGGGCAAGTTCCCC
>JAUQQI010000283.1 GCA_030549955.1 Chloroflexota bacterium | reverse complement strand
CCCCGAGCACCGCCGTCGTCAGCGGAACCGGAACCTCGACGAAGAGGTCCCGGCCGTGCCGTTCGAAAACCGGGTGGGGCCTGACGTTCACCTTTAAGTAAAGGTCCCCCGGCGGCCCACCGCCCCGACCGGCGCCCCCGGCCCCCGGAATTCGGACCCGAACCCCGTCGGCAACGCCAGCCGGGATCCCAACCTCGAACCGACGTTTCCGCCGGACCGTTCCGTTACCCCCGCAGCTGTAACACGGCCGGTTCAGGTAGAGCCCGGAGCCCCGGCAGGCCGGGCAGGTCTGCCCGGCCTCCACCTCCAGCGGACGGACCGTCCCCCGGTAGACCTCTTCGAGGGTCAAATCCACTTCGGCCTCGACATCCGGGCCCCGCTCTCGACCGGCGGCCCGAAACCCCGTCCGGCTGCGGGATAGCCCGCCGAGGATGCCCTCGAAAAACCGGCGCCGGGTCCGAACCCAGCCGTCGACAAAGTCAGCTGGGACGGTCCGGCAGCGCGCCCGGTCATATTCCCGCCGGCGCTGAGGGTCAGAAAGGACCTGGTAGGCTTCGTTCACCTCCCTGAACCTGGCCTCAGCCTCGGGGCTGTCGGGGTTCAGGTCAGGGTGGAACCGGCGGGCGAGCTGTCGAAACGCCTGTCTGATCTCAGCTTCGGATGCCCGGGGGTCAACCCCGAGGGTTGCGTAGTAGTCCTTTACCGGGCCCATCCCAACCCATTGTAATGGCGGTCGGGGCCGGCGTCAAAGACCGACCGGCGGCCGAAGCTCAGGCGGCCTCGGGCGCCGCCGAAGGACCTCCGCCCACCCGCTCAGGGATGACCGCCTGCGGCTCCGTAAAAAGGATCCCGTCGTGGAAGTAGTGGACCAGCAGGACCGACAGGATGCCAATATACGTATAGACCTCATCGGCCCCGGGCAAACACTGCCCGCCCGGACAGTGCAGGCCCGGCCAGAGCCAGCCGGCCGCCACCACCAGCAGGCCAGAAACGGGGAGCATCGCCAGGCAGAACAGGTAAAACCGCACCCAGCCAGCTGGTCCCGCCGAGACCGGGCCGAACGGACTCGTCGGCCGTCCGGTCACCTCCTCCCGGAGGCGATTGGCCAGCCAGGTCAGGGCCAGGTACTGGAACGAGTGCCAGACATTGATCCCCTGAAAGGCCGTGTCCAGGTTCGGCAGGGCCGGGGCAAAGAACATGATGACGGCCGTTGCCAGCAGCAGGAGCGTCTTCGGCACGTTAAGAACCCCCTCCCGGTATTCCCGGGCCGTCCGGACAACGAAGGCCGCAAAGAACGCGGCGAAGACCACCCCGGCCAGATAGGCAAGCCAGTACTGACCGTAAAGGATGTCGTTGACTTTGAGGTTCACGGGGCCGATCCAGAACTGGCCGTTGACCATTTTGGCGAGGGCGAGGGGGTACAGACTCGTAAAGACGAGGCCGTAGTCGACCAGCCGGTCCCGCAGGGTCACCGCCCCCCGGGCCTTCAGGGTGTAGGCGTCGACAAGCCAGACGATCTGCTGGAGGGCATGAAGGCTGGCCAGGCCGAAAAAGAGGGTCAGGAGCCAGACATAGCTTTCGTAGCTGCTCGTCGCAAGCACAATTACCATCAACGGAATAAGCAGGGAAGACAGCAGGAAGGCTGGCCGTTTCTGGCGGAAGTCCGGGTCAAGGACGGTGCGGGTGAAGGTCGCGTACATGTGGGGCCCGCCGACCAGGACTGCCACCAGAAGGTTTACGACGACCCTGGCCTGGTAGGCGGCGGTGCCGGGCTGGTCCGCCCGGGCGAAGGGGTCGCCCCCAAGCAGGACATAAACCAGATATGGCGTGGTGAAAAGGACGCAGCTGAAAATCAGAAAGGTGAGGTCCCAGTTGCGGCTTACTAACCACGGCTGAGCAAACTGCTGGGAGGGACGCCCGGTTACCGTCATTTCCCACCGTACCTCCTCTTACGTGGAAGTCAAGTCCGGCGTTGATAACCATCCCCAAGGCTAACCGGCCATCACCGTCATTATACCTGCCCGCCAGCTTCCCGGCAAACACCCATCCCACCGACCCGGGAGCTTCCGGCTGTATTACCCGGCGGGGGCAAGCCGCGGGCTACCTGCCCGGTTCAAGGAAGCCGGCCACCTCTTCAACCCGGAGGTCGTCGACTGCAATTTCCGGGGCGTAGGTTACTTCGTCCGCGGCCCACACCAGGGTTGGCCGGGCCGTCGTCCCGATTCCCAGGATGCTGTTCAGAACCCGGTGAATGCTGTCGTTGATCCGGACCGTGTTTGGCCTGATGGCCCCCACGATTTCGCCGTTCCGGACTACGTAGGAGTCGCCCACGACGGTGCACGTGAAATCCCCGGCCCGCAGGCCGTTGATCGGGTACGTGTACCAGATTCGGCCGATGTAGAGGCCGTCCCCTACCAGGCGGAAAAGGTCTTGCCGACTCACCGGGTTCCGGCCGGCGATGACCACATTGGTCGGGTAGACCCCGGGCGGGGTATCAAAGTGGCGGCCGCCCCCCCGGCCGAATCGGAAGCCATTCCGGGGGACGAGCCCGCGGGCGAACCGGGTCGGGTCGGCCCCGAGCTTCCCGGCAGCGTGGGGGTCGAGCCGGATCCGCTGGGCTTCGTACCAGTTGGCCAGGAGGCCGACGAGCCGGCCGCCCCGAATGAGCCAGGTTCGGCCGGTCGGCAGGCCCTCGCAGGTGATGCCCTTGCTGCCAACGAGCCCCCGGGCCGCCCCATCGTCGTAAACATCGAGGTCCGGGTGGGCTATCCGGCGGCCCAGCTGCCCGGTGAACGGGCTTGCGGCCGCATAGAAGGTCTCCAGGCTCAGGGCCGGGGCGAGCAGGTTGTTCACCAGGTCGGCGACCGGCTGAGGCCCGAAAATCACCCGATACCGGCCGGTGGGGACCCGGATGCCCCCGCGTCCGTTCAGGGCATTCCGGGCCGCCTCAGCCCCCGCCCCCCCGTCAAAGGCGTCGAGGCGGGTATGGGCCGACCAGCCCGTTCCCTTGGCACCCTGGGCCTCCACCATCGCCGTGACCGTTGAGACGATCAGGGCGCTCTGGTCAGTCTGAACCTGGGGCAGGTGGGTCGAGATAACCGCCACCTGCTCCTGCAGGACCGTAACGTCCCCGCCGATGATGAGCCCGTCGGCCGGCCGAACCGTCTCATCGGCGGCGAAGACTTCCAGGGCCGTTTCGATAACCTGCCAGCCGGCAGCCACCAGCTGGCGGCCCGACAGGGCCATCAGAGCCGGGTCATGGTAGCGCCGGAGCCGTCGGCGCTCCCCCGTCGGCCTGGGCAGGGAGACAAACTCGGGGTCGTAGACGGCGCTCCGCCGGGCCTTCTCCAGGGCCCGCTCGGCCCCCTCGGGGTCGAGGCGGCCCGGCTCGGCCCCGAACCCCACCGTCACTCCCGCCGGCGAGTCGAAGGCGGCCCGCACCCCGAGGCCGTAAGAGCTCATCGACTTCGGCTCCTCAACGCCGTTGCAGGGGATGTGGGAGGTGTAGTTCAGCCGGACGAAGAGGCTCGTATTGGCCGAGAGGAAAACCTCCACCTCCCGGACCCCCGGAGCCCGGCTGACCCGGGCGAAGGCCTGTTCGGCCGCTGCTCGCAGGTCGGCGACCCGGAGTGTCATCGGGTTTCTCCGGTCAGTCGGGCCCGGCCCCGCAGGGTGGGTCCGCCGTTGCCCATCCGCTTCGTCTGCATCGGCTGGCCCTTGCCGCAGTTGGGGATCGGGAAGAGGCGGAAGTCGTTTCCGACGGCATCGATGCTGAGCAGGAAGTCCTTCGTATCGGCGGTTATCCCGCCGTTCCGGTAGAGCCGCCCCAGCCGGCCATTCCGGACCTCGTAGACCTTACGGGCCGAAATCCGGAAGTTCTCCCGGGACTCGGAGATGGACGGGATCCGTTTGCCGACGATGTAGTAGCCGTGGTCGACCTCGCCGATAATCGTCTGCGGGTCCCGGTCGCCGGGGGCGAAGGCCGTGTTCGACATCCGGATAAGGGGAACGTAGGCCGCGCCGCTCGCCTTATAGTGGCCGTTGGGCTCGGCCCCGATGACGGCCGCCGTCTGGCGGCTGTTCATAAAACCCCGGAAAATGCCGTTCTCAATCAGAGTAACCCGCCGGCCCGGCGTCCCCTCATCGTCGTAGCGGTAGTGGCCGAAGCCGGGAAGGCCGGGGTCCGAAAAGCAGGTGACCAGGGGCGACGCCACCCGACGGCCCAGCTCGTTAGCCTCGAAGCTCCGGAAAAACCATGAGCGACCGGCATACGCCGTCTCCATCTTCAGGGCCCGGTCAAGCTCGGTCGGGTGGCCGACGACCTCGTGGCAGAGCAGGGCGTTGAAGTCGGGGTCGGTCACGACCACCACCTCCCGCTCCGTTGTCGGGGCCGGGGGAGCCGTTGAAACCTCGGCCGCCTCCCGGGCCAGGGCGACGGCAAAGTCCTCCAGGCCCGGAAAGGCCAGCGGCCCGTCCTCAACCCCCGCTTCGATTATTTCCCAGCCAAGCTGGTGGCCGATGGCCTCGTAAAGCTCCTGGGCCGACTCATCGCTCTGGGCGACAACAAAGACGAAGCCCTCGGTCAGCGCGAAGGTCTGGTCGATGTCAGCACCTTCGCTGCTGGCAAAAAGCTGCCGTTCAAGCCCGGTCCGGGCGGCAACCAGGTTAAAACGAAGGAGGGGCGAAGCCCCCGCCGCCGCCCTGGAGGCTCCGACAACGGCCCGCACCGCCGCCTCCGGGTCCACCGACCGGGGATCCAGTCGGAAAGCCGGTCCGACCGTGTCCCGGACGACCGGGATAGGCGCAAGCTCGGTGGGCTGAAGGCTCCGGCCGAGGGGGCCGAACCTTTCGGCCACCGCCGCCTTCTGTTCGGCGCTGGCCAGGGCCCGGTCCCAGGCCGCCCGCAGGCCGGCCCGGACCAGGCGGGTCAGCTTCGGAAGGTCGGCCTCGGCCAGATAGGCGCCGTAATAGCCGGGCGCCCGCAGCCGGCGGCCGGCGATAACCCGGATTCCGAGGGCGTAAGTTACCTCCTCGAAGCCGGCCTTGGGGCTGCCGTTTTCGGCCACGGCCCCCCGGGCCTCCACTGCCTGGAGCCGGATGTCGGCGTAGTGGAGGGCCGCCAGCCGGCGGGGCACCTCAGCAGCCAGGCCGGCCACCGTCGGGCGCAACCTGTCCAGGGCATCGATTCCTGACGAACCAGCCACGGCGGACGTTAATCGCCGCTGAATTCGGTTTCGACCCAGTGGACGGGAACCCGGCCCACATCGAACCGCTCAACCCGGCGCACCCGCAGGCCCCGCATGTCAGCCGAGGTCGTGACCCGGGCCTGGGCGAGCCGGCCGAGGGGTTGGGCCAGCAGGACCGCCAGCGTCCCGGCGACGACCGCCCCCACCAGCCGGTCCAGGGGCCGGCGGGCGGCGCTCGCCATGGCCATCGAACTCAGGCCGGCGAGCAGGCCAGCAACTGCCATGTTGGTCCCACAGAGGGGCGAGACGGCCAGCTCCGTTTCCCCGGCCCGGAGTCGGGCCAGGGCCTCGTCCACGGCGGCCCTTACGGCCTCGGTCGGAAGCGGGCCGTAAATGTAGAAGCCCCGGGGGGTGGACCGGGCCACCAGCCGGATGGTCGGCCCGAGCCGCTGGATAAGGACCCCAACGGTGGCGTGCTCGAGGCCGTGGTTGCGGCGGGTGCGTTCGAAGATGTCGGCCACCGATAGACCAGCCATCCCATCCAGTATATCATCATAACCGGAGTCCTTTACCCAGGAGGCCGCCGTGATCGCCAGGCTCGTCGTCTACCCGGTCCTACCCGGCACCGAAGACCAGGTTCGGGGCTGGCTTGCCGAACTTAGGGGCCGCTTTGCCAAAACCGAGGGCCTCAGCTACGGGGTGCTGATGCTCCGTTCGGCCCCACCCCAGGTCGCCCAGCTCCTCGTTTTCGAAAACGCGGCCGCCCTGCAGGCCTATCTCGGGTCCGAACCCTACCGGGCCTTTCTGAAAGAATACCGGACCCGGTTTCTGAATCCGGCCGGGGGCGCCCTGGAGCAGGTCTTCGAAACGGTCGAGGTGATTCAGCCGGCGGCCGGCTGAATCTAGAAGACGTCCCCGAAACCTATGACCACAACCCGGCCGTCCGGGGGCCGCAACCGGAGGCGGCCGGTCCGGTCGACCCCGACAGCAAGGCCCCGGAATCGCTGCGCCCCCGCCACGACCTCGACCTCCTGGCCGACCGTGGTGAGCCGACGCCGCCAGGCCTGAAAAGGCGACCACCCGGCCCGGAGTTTAAGATAAGCCCGGTCAAGTTCCAGCAGGACTTCCCGGAAAAGCCTTTCCCGGTCGACGGGCTGCCCCAGCTCCCGGCCGAGTCCCGTCGCCTGACCGGCCAGCTCCGGGACTTCGGCACCCGGGTCCCAGTTTACATTTATACCGACCCCGAGCAGAACCCAGGCCAGCTCGTTGCCGACGAACTCCGTTTCGACCAGGATCCCGGCAAACTTCCGCCCCTTGACAACGAGGTCGTTCGGCCACTTGACGGCCGGCCGGAGGCCGGTGACCCGTTCGACGGCCCGGGCGACGGCCACCGCGGCCGCCATGGGCACCTGCTCGACGAGGGTTGGGGCCGGCCGGAGCAGAACGGTGAAAAGGAGGCTTGTGCCCGGCGGGGCGACCCACCGCCGCCCGAGCCGGCCCCGCCCGGCGGTCTGCTCCTCGGCCCGGACAACCACGCCTTCGGCCCGGCCGGCCGCGGCCAGGTCCCGGGCCAGGTCCATTGTCGAGCCGACGGATTGGAATTGATGAACTTCCCGGCCGATAAGACGCGGCCGGCGCCGCTGGTGGGCCCAGTAGTCGTCCGCCACGGTTTCCTAACCAGGAGCCCCGGTTCTCATCCGGTCGTAAATCCGGTCGACCCTGGCGGCCATGATGAAGTCGTTTTCGTGCAGGCCGCCAATTTTGTGGGTCCAGAAGTAGACCCGGACCTCCCCCCACCGGACGTGAAGGTCGGGGTGGTGGCCTTCGGCTTCGGCGAGCTCCGCGACCTGGTTCGCGAACGCCATCGCCTGGCGGAAGTTTTTAAACTTAAAGCTTCGAACAAGCCGCCGCCCGTCTTCAACCTGCCAGCCGGGGGTCTGGCTGAGCAGTGGGGCATACTCCTCCGGGCTCAACGGCGGGATACCGCCCCGGCAGGGCACGCAGTGCTTTTCGGCCAGCGGACGGGCCTCCTCGACCATTCCCCCTGAATTATACGCCCGGGCGGTCGTGGCCGCCGGGGGCGGGTGCGCCGGACAGCAGTTTCGCGAGGGCCTCGGCGGCCTCCTCGGCCGTGAGGGCGATGGGCACATCGAATCCCCGGGCCCGCAACTGCTGACAGATGAGCCCGACGACGGGCGGTTCGAGCCGGTGCTCGATGAGAAGCTCGGGCCGGCTGAAGATCTCCCGGGGCGAGCCCTTCGCCACGAAGCGGCCGCCCCGACCGAGAACGTAAATCGTGTCGATGAAGCGGGGTGCCAGGCTGACCTCGTGGACCGAGATGACGAAACTTATTCCCCGCTCGCGGTTGAGGCGGGTCAGGACCTCAACAAGTTCCTCCCGCGAGGCCGCGTCGAGGCCCTCAAAGGGCTCATCGAGCAGCAAAAGCTCCGGCTGCATCACCAGGGCCCCGGCCAGGGCCACCTTCAGCCGCTCCCCGCCGCTAAGATAGTGGGCAAGCCGGTCGAGCAGGTGCTCGATCCGGAGCTCGGCCGCCACCTGCCGGACAAGCCGGTCGACTTCGGTGGGGGGCAGGCCCCGGTTTCGGGGAGCGAACCCGATGTCGTCCCGAACCGTCGGGGCGACAATCTGGCGGTCCTCGTCCTGCAACAGAAAGCCGATGCGGGAGCTGATGGCCTCGAAATTCCGGTGCGGGTCCCGCCCGAAAACCTCGACAACCCCCGAATCCGGGCGGAGGAGCCCGAGCAGATGCTGCAGGAGGGTCGTCTTGCCGCTGCCGTTCTGGCCGAGCAGGGCGACCCGCTCGCCCCGGCGGACCGTGAACTCCTCCCCCGTGAAATAGAGGGTCGCTCCGTCGGGGTAGGTGTACTTTACGTCTTTGAGGCGGACGATTACCTCCACCTGACCGGACCACCCTTCCCCAGGACTCTGAAGGCGGCCGCCCCGGCCAGCAAGAGGCCCCCGAGGACAAACCAGTAGCCGTTGTAGGCGGCAAGCACGTCGCCGACGAAATATTCGGCCCCAAACGCCGCCGCAAGGAGCCCGAGCAGGAGGGCCCCAAGTTCGGGCGGCCGGAACCGCCACTCGGTTCCGGGCGCACCAAGTCGGCCCCGGTAGCCCCGGAGCCGGAGGACCCGGCTGAAATCCTCGCTCAGGTCAATGCCCCGGATAATCACCAGTCCGATGCCCTGGCTAATATTAGTGAGCCGTCGGCCCCAGTGCCTCGCCCCGAGGCCGCCCCGCAGCCGCAGCGCCAGCAGGACGTCCTGGGTGACCCTGATGAGAATGAAGAACGACCGGTAGGCAACAAAGAGGGTGTCCACGAGCAGGCCCGGCCCGACCCGGCGCAGGGCCGCAAAGAGCACCGGGTAGGGCGTCGTCGTGACGACCGCAAGCATCGTCAGGGCCGCGTCAACGGCCTTACCAACCATCAAAAGGCCACCGAGGGGATTCCCGAGGCCCTGGGCGATGAGGAGGGGAGCTAGCAGAACGGCCGGGTAAAATCCCGCCAGCAGGACCCGGACCCAGGGCAGGCCGGCCAGCAGGATAACCCCGGTCAACAGCAGGAAGGTGCCGGCCAGGAAGACCAGGTCGCGGCTGACGATAACCCCGGCCAGGATAAGCCCGGCCGCAACGAGCTTCGGCCCCGCCGCAACCCGGTGGACGGGGCTCGTCAGCTTGATCGCCCAGAAGTCGACCAGTTCGATCACGGCCTTGCCCGCCTGACGACCAGAAGGTCCGGCCTGACCTGGCTCAGGTATCGGACAATGAAGCCGGTGAGAAGGCCCTCGAGGACCCAGCCGACCGCCCCCAGGGCGTAGACGACGCCCGCGAAGGTCGGGAGGTCAAGCTCGGCGGGCTCGTGGGCCTCCTCTTGGAGGACTTCAACCCGGACCAGCCCCTCCTGGAACGGGTTGCTGAAGGTGGCCGTGGCCCGGGGGGCCTGTTCGGCCGGGTTTATCCGGGCAACCCCAATGATACCGACCATTAAGGTGGTGCTCACGGCGAGGGCGAGGACGGTCCCCAGGAAGGCCCGCCAGAACGGGCTTGCCCGCAGGGTGCGGCTGAAGACCCGGAAGAGAACCGAGCCGAGGACGACCTCGGTCCCGATAACGAGGGTGTTCAGGCCGACCACAGTGATCCCGCCGTGGCCGAACAGGGCGAGCATGAACACGACAATAAAGGCCGCCAGAAAGCCGGCGGCCGGTCCGAGCAGAATCCCGGCCAGAACGCTCAGATTAAAGTGATAGGCGATGGGTACAACCTCAAGGGACATCCCGACCATCATCAGCGCCGCAACGACCCCGAGCCGGGCAATCCTCCCGGTCAGCTCAGCCGGATTCCGCTGGAGATACCAGAGGACCCCGGCGACGATGGCCGCCGTGACGACCCAGCCGAGAAGAACAAGCCAGACGGGGAGAATGCCGTCGGGCAGGTGAATGTGACTCATTCTAACTACCCCCTTTCCGCAGGGCCTCAACCACCCGAAGAAGGCCGTCGGCCAGGTCGACCTGCGCTGACCAGCCCAGGACCTCCCGGGCCCGGCCGGGGTCAAGGCTGCTGAACCGGACCTCGCCCGGCCGGGCCGGTTCGAAGGCCGGCGGCGCCTCGAAGCCGGTAATCCGGGCCAGCATCCTGAAGAGCTCCAGGACCGATGTCTCCCGGCCGGTCCCGATGTTGAAGACACCCGCGCCCCGGTCCAGGGCCCGCAGGTTCGCCTCAACCACATCGTCGACGTAAACGAAGTCCCGGGTTTGGAGGCCGTCCCCGAAAACCGTCGGCCGGCGGCCCCGGAGAATCTCCGTCGCGAAGACCGTCACGACGCCGGCTTCGGTGTGGGGCTTCGCCCGGGGGCCGTAAACGTTGGCGTAGCGCAGGGCGACCCACTCAAGGCCGGTAAGGTCTCCGTAGAGGCGCAGGTAATCCTCGACAACCCGCTTGGCGAGGCCGTACGGGGAGAGGGGCCCTGGTGGGGCCGATTCGGGGGTCGGCCGCCAATCGGCCTCGCCGTAGACGGCACACGACGAGGCAAAGATAAAACGCCGAACCCCGAAGCGGACGGCGAAGCCGAGGAGGGCCAGGCTCCCAAGGATGTTAGTCCGGGCATCCCCGACCGGGTCGGCCACCGACCGGGTCACGCTGACCTGGGCCGCGTGGTGGTTTACGACGTCGAACCGGTGCTCGGAAAAAACCCGTTCAAGGCCGGGGTCGGTTACGTCCAGCTGGTAGAAGACGGCCCCCGCCGGCACCCAGTCCCGGCGCCCGGTGCTCAAATTGTCAACGACGACAACTTCGTGGCCGGCCCGCAGGTAGGCCCCGGCCACCGCCGAGCCGATGAAGCCGGCCCCTCCCGTGACGAGAATGCGCATCCCCGAGCGCCCCCCTTCACGAAGGCTGGCAGGCCGTACAGAGGCCGAGGATTTCGAGACGGTGGTCGGTGACCAGAAAGCCGGCCCGGGCGGCCTGGGCGGCCACGGCCGGCGAAATCTCACAGCCGGCGACCTCCACCACCCGGCCGCAACCGGTGCAGACCAGCTGGTGATGGTGCTCGGGCAGGCAGAGCACGTAGGTGGTCCGGCCGGGGACCGTTCTGACCTGCTCGATAATCCCGAGCTTGCTGAAAAGCTTGAGGGTCCGGAAAACGGTCGCCCGACCAAGTCCGGGCCGGAGCTGGTCAACGGCTTCGGCTGGGGTGAAGGCCCGGCGCCGGACAATAAAATCAAAAACCCGGCGGCGGGACCGGGTCAGCCGGTAACCCCTGGCCTCCAGCCGGCGCCGGGCCGCTTCCAGTTCAGGTCCCATTTCTGATACTCAGTATCAAATATAAGCCCGGGGGGTTGCTGGTGTCAAGCCGGGCCGGGGACTGCCCTTGAGTTTCGCCGCCCGAAATACTATCATATAAAGGATGCCGGCACTGGAAGCCTTCAACGACCTGATTTACTGTGCTGGTGGCCAGGCACAAGGGGGTGCGAACGCCGCGGCTGGCGGTCCCCCCTGGCCTGTGGCCCTCATTATTGGCGCCATTATTAGCCCCGCGGGTCGGGGTTCGGGCCCTCAAACCCGGAAGGGTTTGAGGGCCAAATTATTTTCCGGAGGTGCGCGATGCTCAAGGACCAGATTTTAACCGAAACTTACACGCCGCCGGGCCGTCACCGGGAAGCGGGCCTCACCGACGAGCAGGTCGTCGACATGTACCGGAAAATGGTCCTGGCCAGGGCCATCGACGAGCGGGTCTGGACCCTGGGCCGTCTTGGCAAGGTCCATTTCGTCCTGACCAGCGCCGGCCACGAGGCCGCCCAGGTCGGGGCCGCCTTTGCCCTCCGCCCCGGCTACGACTGGATTCTCCCCTACTACCGGGACATGGCCCTGGTCCTGACCCTGGGTCTCAGCCCTTACGAAATCATGGCAAACTTTCTGGGCCGCCGGGATGACCCCTGCTCCCGGGGCCGGCAGATGCCCGTCCACTGGTCGGCCCGCCGGCTGAATATCGTCTCCGGGTCAAGCCCGGTCGGCACCCAGGTTCCCCACGCCGCCGGCATTGCCCTGGCCTGCAAGCTTCGGCGGGAGGACCGGGTCACCTTCGTCTCGTTCGGGGAGGGCGCCACCAGCACCGGCGACTGGCATGAGGGCCTCAACTTCGCCGGAATCCACCAGCTGCCGGTCATCTTCTTCTGCGAGAACAACGGCTATGCCATCTCGGTTCCGTTCCGCAAGCAGGTAGCCTGCGACAGCGTTGCCGACCGGGCGGCAGCTTACCGGATGGTCGGCGTTGTTGTCGACGGCATGGACCCCATCGCAACCTATGCCGCCGTGAAAGCCGCGGCCGAGCGGGCCCGGGGTGGGGGGGGTCCGACCCTCATCGAAGCAAGGTGCTACCGGTTCACCCCCCATTCCAGCGCCGACGACGACCGGACCTACCGGCCCCGTGAGGAGGTGGAGGCCTGGCGCCGCCGGGACCCCATCGTCCTTTTTAAAAACTACTTGATGGCCTCCGGCCTGCTGAACGAAGACCTGGACCGGGAGATCCAGGCGTGGGCCCGGGCCGAGGTCGACGAGGCTACCGACCGGGCTGAGGCCTGCCCGTATCCGGACATATCGGAGCTCTACACCCACGTTTACGGGAGCTAGGAGGCGGACCATGGCGGTCAAAACCCTGATTGAAGCGATTCGGGACGCCCTTGCCGAAGAGATGCGCCGGGACCCCGCCGTGATCGTCCTGGGCGAGGATGTCGGCTACCGGGGCGGCGTCTTCCGGGCCACCGAGGGCCTTATCCAGGAGTTTGGTGAGGAGCGGGTTATCGATACCCCGCTGGCCGAGTCATCCATCGTTGGGGTCGCCATCGGGGCGGCCCTTAACGGATTCCGGCCGGTGGCCGAAATCCAGTTCGCCGACTTTATCGCCCCAGCCATCGACCAGATCGCGAACGAGGCCGCCCGGATGCGATACCGGTCGGCCGGCGAATGGTGGTGCCCCCTGGTGGTCCGGGCCCCCTTCGGCGGGGGGATCCACGGCGGCCTCTACCATTCCCAGTCAGTCGAGGCCTACTTCACCCACGTGCCCGGCCTCAAGGTCGTTGTCCCGAGCAACCCTTACGATGCCAAGGGCCTGCTCAAGGCGGCCATCCGCGACGACGACCCGGTTATCTTCTTCGAGCACAAGAAGGCTTACCGGCTCGTTAAAGGCGAAGTTCCCGACCAGGACTATACCGTCCCCATCGGCCCCGCAAAGGTCGCCCGACCCGGTCGGCATCTGACCGTCATCGCCTACGGCCTGATGACCACTTACGCCCTTGAAGCGGCCGAGCGGGCGGCTGCCGAAGGCATCGACGTTGAGGTCGTCGACCTGCGCACCCTTTACCCGCCGGACAAGGCGACCATCCTGGAGTCGGTCAAAAGGACGAGCCGGGCGCTGGTCGTCTATGAGGACAACCTCACCGGGGGCTTCGGGGCCGAGATTGCGGCCATCATCGCCGAGGAGGCTTTTCCGTACCTGGACGCGCCGGTCATGCGGCTTGCCGGGCCGGATCTCCCGGCCATGCCGTATGCGGCGCCCCTGGAAGAAGCCTTTATGCCGAATCCAGAGAAAATCCTGGCGAAGATTCGGGAACTCGCCGCTTACTGAAGGAGGGTGGGGATGGCGGTCAAGGTTGTCATGCCCCAGCTTGGGGAAAGTGTCACCGAGGGAACCATTGTCCGGTGGATTAAGAAGGTCGGCGACCGGGTCGAAAAGTACGAGCCCCTCCTGGAGGTTATGACTGATAAGGTCAACGCCGAGGTTCCGGCCCCGGCCGCCGGCATCCTCCGGGAGATCCTGGTCCCGGAGGGCGAGACTGTCCCGGTCGGGCGGGAGCTGGCCGTAATCGCCGAGGCTGCTCAGGCCCCGCCCGAACCGGCTTCCGTTTCGGCCGGCGTGAAAGGGGCCGAGGCGGCGGACGTGGCCCAGCAGCGGTCCTCGCCGATTGTCCGGCGCCTCGCCCAGGAGTATGGCATTGACCTCTCCCAGGTAAAAGGCACCGGCATCGGCGGGCGGGTGACCAAAGAAGACGTCCTCCGCTACGTGGCCGAGCGCCAGCAGGCCGCCGCGCCCGTTAAAGAGGCCCCGCCTCCGGCTGAAACCCCGCCCGCGGCCCCGGAGGAGGAAGTCATTGCCGTTTCCCCCATGCGCCGGCAGATCGCCCAGCACATGGTCCGCTCTTACCAGACGATTCCCCACGCCTGGCTGGCGATGGAGGCGGACGTCACGAAACTGGTCCGCCTGCGGGAATCAATAAAGGCTGAGTTCCGGCGCCGCGAGGGGGTCGACCTGACCTACCTGCCCTTCGTTGTCAAGGCCGCGGTGGAGGCCCTTAAGGAGCACCCGGTCTTGAATGCCGTCTGGGCTGAGGACAGGATCATCCTCAAAAAGCGGATCAATATCGGCATCGCCGTCGCCCTCGAAGACGGCCTCATCGTCCCGGTCATCAAAGATGCGGACCAGAAGAGCATCGCCGGCCTCGCCCGGGCCATTGCCGACCTGACCGACCGCGCCCGAACCGGCCGGCTGACCCTGGAGGATGTCCAGGGCGGGACCTTCACGGTCAACAATACCGGCGCCCTGGGCTCCATCATCAGCCGGCCAATAATCAACGAGCCCCAGGTCGGCATTCTGACGAGCGAGGCCATTGTCAGGCGGCCCGTGGTCATCGACGACGCCATCGCGATCCGGTCGGTGATGTTCCTCTGCCTGTCGTTCGACCACCGGGTCATCGACGGCCTGACCGCCTCCCGCTTCCTCCAGGCCGTCAAGGGCCGGCTTGAGGCCTTCGACGAACGGGCCTCCGTCTACTGAACCCGGCCGCATCCGGGAGGCTCCGGTGTGGGATAATTGATCGAGTCGAACCGGAGGAAACGCCCGATATGGACCCTGCAGCCGAAGTTGCCACCGAACGCCGGCCGGAATGGTTGAAGATCCGCCTCCACACCGGTCCGAATTACCGGGAGGTAAAGGGCCTCGTCCGGGGCCTTAACCTTCATACGGTCTGTGAGGAGGCCCACTGTCCCAACATCTACGAGTGCTGGGAGCACCGCACCGCAACCTACATGATCCTCGGCAGCATCTGCACCTGGCGGTGCGCCTACTGCGCCGTTCAGACCGGCAAACCGATGCCCGTGGACTGGGCCGAACCGTTCCGCGTGGCCAAGGCCGTTCAGGTTATGGGCCTGCGGCACGCGGTCGTGACGTCGGTGAGCCGGAACGACCTGCCCGACGGGGGCGCCGAGGTCTTCGCCCGGACGATCCGGGCCATCCGGGCCCTTAACCCGGAATGTACGGTGGAGGTGCTCATCCCTGACTTCCGGGGGTCCGAAGACGCCCTCCGGACGGTCCTGGAGGCCCGGCCGGACGTACTCAATCACAACATCGAAACCGTCCGCCGCCTTCACCGGAAGGTCCGCCCGGCCGGCCGCTACTGGCGGTCGATTGAACTTTTGCGCAAATCAAAGGAGATCGCCCCCGGGATTCCAACCAAGTCCGGCATCATCGTCGGGATGGGTGAAACTAAGGACGAAATCCTTGAGACTATGGCCGACCTCCGGGCCGCCGGGGTCGACCTGCTTACCATCGGCCAGTACCTGCGGCCCTCAAAAAACCACTGGCCGGTTGTCAGGTACTACACCCCCGCCGAATTCGAGGAACTCAAGGTGGCCGGCCTGAAGATGGGCTTTGCCCACGTCGAATCGGGGCCCCTGGTCCGGAGCTCCTACCACGCCTGGGAGCAGGTCGACGAAATGCGCCGGCGGGCCGCCGTCGAAAATGGATAAGCACACCCTTGCCTGGTGCGACCTCGGGACCGTTCCCTACCGGGCGGCCTGGGAGCTGCAGGCCCGGCTGGTCGTTGCCCGGCGGCAGGGGTTGACCGGGGACCTGCTGCTCCTGCTGGAGCACCCCCCGGTCTATACCCTCGGCCGGGCCGGGCGGGTCGAAAACCTGCTGGTCCCCGTCGGCTGGCTTCGCGGTCAGGGGGCTGAGGTCTTTGAGGTTGACCGCGGCGGCGACATCACCTTCCACGGCCCGGGCCAGCTCGTCGGCTACCCGATCCTGGATCTGACCGCCTGGGGCCGGGACCTTCACCGCTACCTGCGGGGCCTCGAAGAGGTCCTGATCCGGGCCCTCGGCGCCTTCGGGATTGCGGCCGGCCGGAAATCCGGCTACACGGGCGTCTGGGTCCGGGACCGGAAAATCGCGGCCATCGGGGTGAAGTTAAATTCCGGCTGGGTCAGCAGCCATGGCTTCGCACTGAACGTCTCGACCGACCTGAGGTGGTTTGACTACATAATACCCTGCGGAATTCGGGGGTACGGCGTAACCTCCCTCAGCGCCGAGCTCGGCCGGCGAATCCCCCGGGAGGCAGCCATCGGCCCGGTGGTGGACGCCTTCGGCCAAGTCTTCGGGCGGCCCCCGGTTCCGGTGGACCCGTCCAGCCTCGCAGACCTCCTGAAGGACCCGGCTCTAGCCGCCGGGTGATCCCCGGGCGCCGTCGGCGGTGGCCTGGTCGAGGTTCAGGTCCTCCCAGGCCCGGGGGTCTTCAAGGGGTTCGAGGTGAGTGAAAACCGTTATCCCGGGCAGGGCCTTACGGACTTCGGCCTCAAGCTCTTCAAGCAGGTGGTGGCCATCGGCCACGGTCCAGCGTCCGGGCACGAGAACATGAACCGACATAAAGCGGCGCATCCCGGCCTGGCGGGTGCGCAGGGCGTGGTAGTTCACACCCCGCTCGCGGTAACGGTTAAGAATCTCCCGAATCACCTGCTGTTCTTCGGGCGGCAGGGCGGTGTCCATTAGTCCGAGGACCGACCGCCGCACCAGCCCGATGCCGGACCGGACGATGTTGGCCGCGACGGCCAGGCCGACGACCGGGTCCAAAATGTACAGTCCCGTGACGGACGCGGCTATGACCCCGACGATGACCCCCACTGTCGTCCAGACGTCAGCAAGGAGGTGGCGGGCATCCGCCTCGAGGACAATGGCCCCGTAGCGGTGCCCGGCGCTCAGGAGTACCCTGGCCACGATGAAGTTGACCGCGGCGGCCGCCGCCGACACGAGCAGGCCGGTCTCAATATTCTGAATGGGTCTTGGCTCAAGGATCCGCTGGACGGCGACGTAGCCGATGCTGACGGCCGCCCCGAGGATCAAAAAGCCCTCGGCGCCGCTGGCGAAGTACTCGGCCTTCGTGTGGCCATAGGGGTGCTCCTCGTCCGGGGGCTGGGCCGCAAAAAAGAGGGTCCAGACCGCCAGGACGGCCGCCGCCAGGTTGACCAGCGACTCCATCGCGTCCGACAGGAGACCCACAGAACCGGTCAGGAGGTAGGCGACCAGCTTCAGGCCAATGGTCAGGAGGGCGGCCGCTACCGAGAGCCAGGCGAAACCCGTAAGCGAACGGGGGCTTGTGAACGACCTTCGCGCAATGCCCGCCGGTTAGAGCATAACGCGCGGTCCGAGGCCCCCGGTGGCGGGCGGCAAAGAGTCCTGGGGCGTCACGCCCGCCCGCAACGGCCTGCCCAAACCGGAGGTCACGGTGGGATCTGCTGAACGGGGGACTGCGGGCGGCTGTCCGCGGCCCAGGTATCAGGCCGACCGTCTGCCCCGCACGATTTTCCTTGCCTCCACCATTGCAGCCGGGACGAAGCTTAAGGGCACAATCGCCAGCCACTGGTCCCAACCCAGCGGCCGCGTATGCAGGATCGGGTTGAGGAACGGCAAGCTCACCGCGAGGAAGAGCAGCGCTATTGACCCGAAGGCCGCGGCCTGCATCCACCGGTTGCTGAAGAGGCCGACCCGGTAGAGCGGAACATCCTCAGACCGGGCGGCGTAGGCCCGCCAGACTTCGGCCAGGGTGAGAGTTGCGAACGCCATGGTCCCGGCCGAAGCCGCCCATGTTCCCTGGAGGGCTGCGAAATAGACCCCGAGGACGGTGGCGCTGATCGCCGCCGCCTGCAGCCCGATGAAGCTTCCCGTTTGACGGCTGATAAGGGGTTCCCTGGGGGGACGGGGCGGGCGCGCCATCATCCCGGGCTCGCCCTTCTCTGCCCCGAGGGCCAGGGCCGGTGCCCCGTCAGTTACCAGGTTGACGAGGAGAAGCTGGGTCGGACTGAGGGGGGGCGGCCACCCGGCAAGGGTCGCAAGGAATATGGTCGCAACCTCAGCAAAATTACACGACAGCAGGTAGTAAACGGCCTTGCGAATATTCGCGTATATAATTCGGCCCTGTTCGAGGCCGGCAACGATGGAGGCGTAGTTATCATCCACGAGGACCAGGTCGGCCGCCTCCTTCGCCACGTCGGTCCCGGTAATCCCCATGGCAATGCCGATATCGGCCCGGTTCAGGGCCGGGACGTCATTTACCCCGTCCCCGGTCATCGCAACGATATGTCCCCTGGCGTGCAGGGCGTCGACAATCAGAACCTTGTGCTGGGGGGACACCCGGGCGAAGACATCGGCTTCGTCGATGATGGCCTTCAGGCCATCCCCCATCCGGTCGAGCTCCGGTCCGGTAATGACCCGTCCCCCGGGCCGGAGCAGGCCAACCTGCCTGGCAACGGCCACCGCCGTTGCGACGTGGTCGCCGGTAACCATAATCGTCCGGACTCCGGCCTGCTGGGCCCGACGCACCGCGTCCGGGACTTCGGGGCGGGGCGGGTCATGAATCCCGAACAGCCCAAGGAGTACCAGGTCAGCCTCGACCTCTTCAGGTCGGGCGTCCTCGGGAATAGACGCAACCCCCCGGTAGGCAACGGCCAGAACCCGTAGCCCCCCGGCGGCCATCCGCTCGGCGGCTGTGGTCGCCCGTTGCCGGGTCGGTTCGTCGAGGTCCACCGGGCCGGCGGGTGTCTGGACGCGGGTACACAGGCCAAGCACAATATCGGGCGCCCCTTTAACAAAGGCCACGTAGTCGCCCTCGTCGCCCCGGACCGCGCTGCCCGCCGACGGGTGGATGGTCGTCATCCGCTTTCGCTCGGAATCGAACGGGAATTCGTGAACTCTCGGAAAGGCCTCCCGAAGCTCCGGCTTAAGGCCGGCCTTTGCGGCCGCCACCACCAGGGCGCCTTCCGTCGGGTCGCCGACGACCCGGTAAGGTCGGTCGGGGACCAGCTCGGCGTCGTTGCAGAGGAGGCCGGCCCAGAGGGTCTGGTAGAGGGCGGGGTGCTCCTTCGGGTCAGCCCGTGTTCCGTTGATGCGAAAGTCGCCGGTCGGGTCGTAGCCCCGGCCCGTCACCTCGTAGTCCCCGGCGATGGTCCAGACACGCACCACCATCATCTGATTTTGGGTGAGGGTTCCGGTTTTGTCGGTCGAGATGACGGTGGTGGGCCCCCAGGGTCTCAACGGCCGGTAGCCGGCGAACCAGGACGTTGCGCCTGAGCATCTCCCGCATGCCGAAGGTCAGGGTCAGGGTAACAATTGCGGGAAGCCCTTCGGGCACGGCGGCAACGGCAAGGCTTACGGCCAGGATGAAGAACTCGACGAGCCTTGCCGAGGCGGCCTCGAAATAGGCTTCCGGGCCGACCTGAAAAAGGAGCCCAATATTCGGGTCCCGAAGGACTTTGAGCAGCAGGACCGTCGCCGAAATGAATACGACGATGGTCCCGAGGGTCCTCCCGAACTGCTCCAGCCTGCGCTGGAGGGGCGTCTGTTCCGTCCGCTCCCCGGCAATGGCGGCGACCTTCCCCAGCTCGGTCTGCGGCCCGGTCGCCACCACGACGCCCCGTCCCCGGCCGTAAGCAACGGTCGTCCCCATCCAGGCGCAGTTGACCCTTTCGGCCAGCGGGGTTTCCGGTTCCAGGACGGCCCCGGCATCCTTCTCAACCGGGACAGACTCGCCGGTCAGGGACGATTCGTCGACCCGCAGAAGGACCGTCTCCACCAGACGCAGGTCGGCCGGAAGGACGGTGCCGGGCCCAAGGAGAACAACGTCGCCCGGAACCAGGGTCGCCGCCGGGACCGTAATCCGCCGCCCATCCCGGATCACTTCGGCAACGGGGGCGGCCATGCGCCTGAGGGACCGGAGGGCCCTCTCGGCCCCAGCTTCCTGGACTGCCCCGATGAAGGCGTTCAGACCGACGATCGCAAGGATGGCAGCCGCGTCCACCCACTGCCCCAGGAAGGCCGAGACTACGACGGCCACGACGAGGAGCAGGATAACAAAGCTTTGGAGCTGGGCAAGGAGGCGCTTCCAGAAGGGCATTGGCGGGGCCTCGGGCAGGGCATTCGGACCCCAGGTCGAAAGCCGCCGCTCCACCTCCCCCGTGGATTCGGCGGAAATGCGGAACACTCCGCCGCAGGGCGTCTTCCGGGGACATGGCATGCCAGGCGTCTCCTGTCGCCATGCGCCCCTCCATTATGCCACGGCCGATAACCTCACCCCAGACCGCCAAAGACGAACCGGCGGGCGGCCGGTACCCGCATGGCGTCGAAGGGCCGGCTGGAGTATTCTTAGGGCAGACCGCGGGAGAACTGTGGAGGAGTTGCTGCCCCAAATTGCCTCCACGCGTGAAAATGCCCGGGTTCGGGCCGTCTTTGGTGAGCCGATCCGGCAGGGCGACCGGGTCCAGGGCGGCTTCGGCCTCGGGTTCGGACGGGGCAAGATGTTCCGGGCCAGGCCGGTAGCGGTCATCGGAATAAGCCCGGGCGGCGTCCGGATCCGGCCTATCGTCGACCTAACCCGCCTCCTGCTGGCAAGCATGCTGCTCGTGGCCTTGGTTGTCTTCTGGGGCAACGTTACCGCCCGGGCTCTCCTCCGGCGGGGCAGGTCCGCCTAGCCTTCAGCGGCGCTCGATAAACTCCCGGATCTCCTCAATCCGGACGAACTCGTCGGCGACGTCGATAAGCAGGTCCGAAGCGCGGTAGCCCCGGCGAGCGGCCTCCTCATGCTGGGTGCTGACGACCACCACCCGCACCCCCCGGCTGGCAACGGCCTTCACCAGGGGCGCAAAGTCACCGTCCCCCGAAACGAGGACCTGCTTGTCGCACCGGTCGGCCAGGCTGAGCATGTCAATGGCCAGCTCAATATCCAGGTTGGCCTTCACGTGGATCTCACCCTGGGCGTCCCGGAAGACCCGGACCGGTTTCGTCACCACGTGGTAGCCGTTGCGGTTCAGGAAACGCAAAAAACGCCGGTCGTCGTCCCGCTGGGCCAGAAGCTCCTGCCGCTTGGCCTCCCGCTGTTCACCCGAGAGGCCCAGAAGCCGGACGTAGGCCTCGATGCCTTCGTCATCCCACTCGCCGGTGTAGTAATAGGCCCGGATGAGAAAGCATCCGCCGGCAAGCCACTGCAAGAGTTTGACAAAGTCGACCCGGAGGTTCAGGCCGTAGTAGGTCGCATACCTGAAGTTGTGGCCGTCGACAAAGACGGCCACCCGTTCAACAAAACCTGCCGGTCTGGGAAACGTGGCCGGACTCGTCAACAGGTACTGTTCCGGGGAGGTGTTGGTCCGGCTCGTCATCGAGGGGGTTCAGGCATTCCTGCCGTGACATTTCTTGTACTTCTTGCCGCTCCCGCAGGGGCAGGGGTCATTGCGCCCGACCTTCTGCCGGCCCCCAACCCGGACCGGCTCCCGACTGGCGGCCCCAGCTGAGCCGCCGGCGTAGACCAGGTTCCGGGGTCGGGCCGGCGCCGGCTGGGCCTGCTGAATCGCGGCATGGTAAATGGTATGGACAACCTGGCTCTGGATCGCGGCCAGGAGGTTCTGGAACATCTCATGGGCCTCCCGCTTGTAGGCCACCAGCGGGTCCGTCTGGGCGTAGGCCCGCAGGCCGATCCCCTCCCGCATCTCCTCCATCGCGGTCAGGTGCTGAACCCACAGGCTGTCGATGGCCCGGAGCATGACAAGCCGCTCCAGCAGGCGCATATTCTCCGGCCCGAACTGGGCCTCCCGCTCGGCGTAGAGCTTTTCCGCCCATTCATGGAGCCGCTGGCGGGTCTCCTCCCGGCTCTGGCGGGCGAGGACATTCGGTGTAACCTCGGGCGGGAGGGGGAAGATGCGCTGGGCCTCCCGGTAAAGGCCGGCCGTGTCCCACTCGTCAGGTTCATGGCCGGGCAGATAGGTATCGACCAGCCGGTCGATGGTCTGGTGGACCATCTCGAGGATATTCGCCCGCAGGTCGGCCCCAGCCAGAATCTTCCGGCGCTCGCCATAAATCACTTC
>JAUQQI010000186.1 GCA_030549955.1 Chloroflexota bacterium | reverse complement strand
TTGGGCTTTCCGGTGGTGCCGGAGGTGTAGAGGATGTAAAGGGGATGCTCGGCATCCAGCGGCTCGGCCGGGCAGACCGGGTCGGCTTTGGCCATAAGGTCATCCCACCAGAAGTCCCGGCCGGGAACCAGGCGCGCCCCGGAAGCCTCCCCGACTCGGCGCAGGACGACAACTTTCTCGACCGTCGGGCACTCCTCCAGGGCCTTATCCGCAAACTGCTTGAGGGGGACGATGTTGCCCCGCCTCCAGGCCCCGTCCTGGGTGATGAGCACCTTGGCCTGGGCGTCCTGAATCCGGTCCCGCAGGGCCTCCGAGCTGAACCCGCCGAAGACCACGCTGTGGGGCGCCCCGATCCGGGCGCAGGCCAGCATCGCAATGGGCAGCTCGGGTACCATGCCCATGTAAATCGTCACCCGGTCGCCCTTCTGAACGCCCAGACCCTTCAGGACGTTAGCGAACTTCTGGACCTCCCGGTGCAGGTCCTGGTAGGTCAGAACCCGCCAGTCACCGGGCTCCCCTTCCCAGACGATCGCCGCCTTGGTCCGGCGCCAGCTCCGGGCGTGGCGGTCCACGCAGTTATACGAGGCGTTGATAAGCCCCCCGACGAACCACTTTGCCCAGGGGACGTCCCACTCGAGGACCTTATCCCACTTGCGGAACCAGTGGAGTTCAGCCTCGGCGTGCCTGCCCCAGAAGCCTTCCAGGTCGCGCTCGGCCTCCTCCCAGGGGGTCCAGTCCTTTACCCAGGCCTTATCCCGGAACTCCGGCGGGGGCGGGAACTTCCGGTCCTCGCGCAGCAGGCTTCGAACCAGAACCTGGTCCTGGACTTCGACGGGGTCGTCATCGTTAACCACTTCCGTTCAGCTCCTCCTTCCTGGATAAGGCTTTGGTGGGTTAGATTGACAGGGAATGTTAATCCGTCGGCGGGGCCTTAACGGGTGGTTGTGGCCCGACCGTCTGGTATTTTAAGGCTCAGCGCCCCAGCACTGCCCGTATTTCACCCCGGTATTTGGGCAAATGGGCTGCCAGTTTAGGTTGCTCACCGGCTACCCGGCGCCGGACGGCCCGGTGGAGGCCAGGTAAAGGTCTGCCCCCAGTACGGCCCGGATTCGGCGAGCGGCAAGGTTGAACCGCAGGTAGCCCTCATCGGTCAGGCTGTAGAGTCGGGTCCGTCGGTCGGCCTCAGAAACTCTGGACCGAACCAGGCCCTTTGCCTCCAGCCGGCGCAACAGCTCGCCGGCACTGTTAGGATGCAAACACAGCCGCCGGGCAATCTCGCCAACCGAAAGCTGGGATTTTCCCGAAGGATGGCCGTAAATGACCAGAAGGGCCTGATACTGGGCGTGGGTCAGGCCGAAACTTTTGACTTCCCGTTCAATAATCCGGGCGGTCCGGCGGAATTCGTAGTAACGGGCCTCCAGCTCAGCAATCCGATCCCGCTTCATCGGTCACCACCGCATAGATTTTGCCAGGGTGCGAGCACCCTGGCAAATGGTCGGCCAGAGATAACCCGGTGAACCCGCCGGGAAATCCAGGGGGCAGATGACACCGGCTCCAAACACGGCTGCTACCTGTTAAAATATCACGGATTACGTGATATCATACTGGGAGGTGAGGCACATGCGGCGCACCGGTTGTCTGGCCTTAGTCTTCAGTCTGCTTCTAGGTGTTGCCTGTACGGCGGCTCCTGTGCCTACTCAACCTGCCCCGCCCCCTGAAATCGTAATCGGCAGCATAAACCCCCTGACCGGCGCACTAGCAGCTTCGGGGCAGGCCGTCCAGGATGGGATTGTCTATGCCGTTGACGAAGTCAACGCCAGCGGGGGCATTCGCGGTGTTAAAGTACGACTTGAGACCCGCGACGATGAGTCCCGCCCCGAGCGGGCCATCGCCACGGCTGAGGAGCTGATTACCCGGGCCGGGGTTATCGGCCTGGTCGGAGGCTACGTGGATACCCTGGTGGGGGCCATCAGCGAGGTTGCCGAAAAGTACCAGGTCCCTTACGTGGCGGCGGCCTCCCTTGATACCCGTCTTGTCCAGCGGGGCTACAAATATTTCTTCAGGATTTCGAATCTGGACCCCTATGTGGTCAGCACTACCGGTTTCATGAAGAATGTAGTTAGGCCCGCAAAGGTGGCCATTATCTACTCTAGCACCCCAGGCGCTTCCCAGCTGGCCGCCGCCCAGCGGCAGGCCCTTGAAGCCGCCGGAATTCAGGTACCCCTATTTGAGGCGTTCCAGACCGGTGTTACTGACTTCACCCCGGTCCTGCTCCGCTTCGGCGAGCTGGGAATCGAAGCCGTTATCATTAACGGCTTCCTGGCCGACAATGTCCTGTTACTGCGTCAGGTCCACCAGCATGGGCTGAAGTTCAGGGCCGTCCTGGGCAGCTTTGGGATGGAATTTCCAGCTGTCATCAGCCAGCTCGGCCCGGCGGCCGAGGGGGCCTTCGGAACTACCAGCTGGATGGCTGATGTGGCTTTCCCCGGAACCGAGGCCCA